>CAZDJL010000211.1:0-3144 GCA_964505745.1 uncultured Desulfovibrionaceae bacterium
CTGACATACTTCACATTCAACACTTTTCTGGCAAGGTAACCGGTCAGGGCGGAAAGTTTATAGGTTACCACAGTAGGCCTTCCCGCCAGAGCGCATTCTAGGGTAGCCGTTCCAGATGCGGCAAGGATGCAGTCGCAGCTGCGCATGAAGCGGTAACGGAAAGCCGAAGATTCAAGATGCAGGGGGATTTTGCTTTGCCAAAGAGAAGCAATGAGGTCTGGGGAAATGCCTGGAGCCTGTATACAGTGAAAGGAAACACCGGGTTTTTGGGCCGCAATTATTTCAGCCGCCCGGGAGAACAGGGGCATGAGCGCTTTCACTTCTTTTTCGCGGCTGCCGGGCATAAGCCCCACCCGGCCGGGAACCGCTTCCAGCTTGTCCAGCTCCGGCAAATTCATGGCGGCAACCAGGGGGTTGCCCACATAAGGCACATCCATGCCAAATTTTTTGTAAAAATCCCGCTCAAACGGCAGAATGGAGATTACCTTGCGAGTGTATTCTTTCAGGAAATTGGCCCGGCCGCTGCGCCACGCCCAAATCTTGGGGCTTATGTAGTAGTAGACAGGAATACCCAGCTTGCAAGCCATTTTGGCAACCTTGAAGTTGAAGTCCGGCGCATCCACCAGAACCACGGCATCGGGCCGGTTTTCCTCCAGGTCCCGCCTCACTTTCCTCCATGCCCTGAAAATGCGGGGAAGCGCGGAAAGCACTTCTGTGCCGCCCATCACTGAAAGCTCTTCTATGCCCAGTATTGAAGTAAACAACGGCAAGGAAGCACCTTCCAAACCGGCCGTCTTACTCCCGGCAGCTGAGGCGCTTTCTGAAAACGCCATCAGAGAAGGACCGGCAATGCCTCTGAACCTCAGGCCAGGGCAGCGCAAGGCCAATGCTTTTAACAGATCGGCGGCATGAATGTCGCCGGAAATCTCGGCCACGCTCACCCATATGGAGCCGGATTTTCCAGCCGAACATCCAAACATCATGAGTTTTCACTATAAAGCAAACTTATTTCATCGCTGAGCAGATATTCCTGCAAAGCGTCTATCCACAAACGGGGTTTTTCACCAATTACAGATGCAAAACTTGAATTGTCGAGCACCGAATATGATGGACGCCTGGCTGGGAGGTTCAGGCTGCCCGTGGTAATCGGATTGATCACACACTCGTCGAAAAGCAGCCTGGAGGCTTCCGCGGCCAGCTCACACCAACTGGCTTCACCGGAGTTTACGGCATGATAGATTCCGCCCTTTCGCTTAAGGGCAAAGCTATAGCTCCATTCGGCCAGATCCTCCGTAAAAGTGGGAGAGCCCACCTGATCGTGCACTACGCTGGCACGGCCTTCTCTGGAACAAATGCCGAGAATCGTGCCCACAAAATTCCTCCGCCCAGGCCCGAACAGCCAGGCGGTTCGTAAAATTGCGCAATTTTCCAAATCCAGCTTTTTAAGCTCTTCCTCGCCAGCCAGCTTGGAGGCACCATATGCGGAAATCGGGTCCGGCCTGTCGTCCGGCAAATAAGGATATTTCTTCTGCCCGTTAAACACAAAATCCGTGCTGTAATGAACAAGAAAGGCTTTTCTGCCCTTTACCGCCTTCCCCAGTGCTTTTGGCAGGGCGCAATTATAGCTCATCGCCAATTCAAGCTCTGACTCTGCCCTGTCCACCTGGGTGTAGCCCACACAGTTGAAGATAATATCGGGTTCAAGCCCGGAAACATAGTGACCCAGAGCTTTGAAGTCCAAAACATCAAGCTCGTCACGCGAAGGGAAGTGAACAGGCACAGATATCCGGCTCAAATGGGAAACCAGAGCGCTACCCAGCAGCCCGCTTCCACCCAGCACAAGAACATTAGGTGCGGGAGCGCTCATAGCCGCTTGCCCCTACCATACCATTCCTGCATAAAATCAAGATAGGCTCCGCTTACAATTCCATCCAGCCATTCCTCATTCTGCTGATACCAGTTAATGGTCTCAACCAGCCCATCCTCGAAGTTGTGCTTTGGGAAAAAATCCAATTCTTCAGAAGCCAGAGTGAAATCCATTGCATAGCGGCGGTCGTGCCCCGGCCTGTCCTTCACATAACGAATCAGCTCCTCCGGCTTATTCATAATTTGCAGAATCTGCCTTACCACATCAATATTGCTGCGCTCCGCATCTCCCCCGAAATTGTACGCCGCCCCGGGCCGGCCCAAGGTCAAAGCCAGCCAAATGCCATTGCAATGGTCATCCACATGTATCCAGTCACGCACATTCCGCCCATCGCCATACACCGGCAGGAACTCGTTTTTGGACGCCTGCCTGTACATGAACGGAATCAGTTTCTCCGGAAACTGGTAAGGCCCGTAATTATTGGAACACCTGGTAATCACCGCGGGAAAATTATGGGTGTGGTAGAATGCGGCCACAAGGCAATCGGCGCTGGCCTTGGACGCCGAATAGGGGCTGCGCGGGTCAAGAGGCGTGCTTTCCGTAAAAAGGCCTTCCGGCCCAAGCGAACCGTATACTTCATCTGTGGATATCTGCACATAACGCTCTATGTGCAGGTCCAGGCAGGCCTGAATCAGCACTTGGGTGCCAATCACGTTTGTGGTGATAAAAGGCATGGCGTCGTGAATGGAGCGATCCACATGGCTTTCAGCCGCGAAATTAACCACCGCGTCGGGCCTGTATTCCTCCAGGGCGAACATCACATCGTCTTTATTCGCTATGTCGCCATGGCAAAAAAAGTAGCGCCCGCCGTCATGGACCTTCTCCACTTCTTCAAGATTGGCGGGGTTGCCAGCGTATGTCAGCTTGTCAAAGTTGATCAACACATCAGAGTTATTTTTATTGAGCACATAACGGATAAAGTTGGAGCCGATAAAACCGCATCCGCCCGTAACTAAAATTCGCATCTGAATCTCCGGCGATTTTTCTTTTAAAACCGTTACTTGTCTTTTTTATTCGAGGGGTCTTCATCTTCCCCAATTGTCTTTTTAAAGCCATTTATCGCTTTGCCAAGGGCCTGCCCAATTTCAGGCAGCTTCTTATAACCAAAAACAACGATTATAATCAGAAGGATAACGATTACTTCTCTTATGCCTACCCCAAACATATCTCCTCCCAGCGAAGTTACAGATTCCGCCCCCCGCCCGAAGCCGGACGGC
>CAZDJL010000212.1:0-3131 GCA_964505745.1 uncultured Desulfovibrionaceae bacterium
AAACAACCATGGAGTGGCGTATGCTCTTGGACACCCCCCCCGTAATCTGGATTGCCGTTGCAGTTATTCTTCTGGCGGCTGAAATGCTGACCGGAACATTTTATCTGCTGGTCATGGGCATTGCCGCAGCGGCAGGGGCGCTCGCCGCCTGGGGCGGATGCCCGCTGCAACTGCAAATAGGCCTGGCCCTGGCGATTGCGGCAGCCGGCGCTTTCATGGTCTTCCGCTGGCACAAAAAGCACGGCAGAAAAAACGATGCTTCCGGGAACAACCTGGACATCGGCCAGACCGTGGTCTGGCAGGGCACGTACCCCGACGGAAGCTGGAAGGTTCATTACCGCGGAGCCCAATGGCAGGCCAGACCGTTCCACCCGGATGTGGATCCTTCCAAACCGCTTTTAATTGCCGACACCAGCGGCAACACCCTTATTGTAGACAACCAGGCCAACGGACGCCCTCCCGCCAAACCCAAGGAGAAATAATGTATATCAGCGACTACAGCACATTTACCCTGATGTTGATTGCCGTTGCGGTTATAGCGATCATTTTTCTGGCCAAAGCGATATATATCGTGCCGCAGCAAAACGCCTACGTGGTTGAGCGGCTCGGGAAATTCAGCGCCGTGCTGCAGCCGGGCCTGGCTTTCATCATCCCGTTTGTAGATCAGGTGCGCTACCGCCACCTGCTTAAAGAAGTGCCGCTCGACATCCCCAGCCAGATATGTATTACCAAGGACAACACCCAGCTCCAGGTGGACGGCATCATCTATTTCCAGGTGACCGACCCGCGTCTGGCCTCATACGGTTCAAGCGACTATGTGCTGGCAATCAGCCAGCTTGCCCAAACCACTCTACGTTCGGTAATAGGCCGCATGGAACTGGACAAAACTTTTGAAGAACGCACGGCCATCAACGCTGAAGTGGTTGCGGCGCTTGACGAAGCGGCCATAAACTGGGGCGTGAAGGTTTTGCGTTATGAAATCAAGGATCTTGCGCCACCCAGGGAAATCATCCAGGCCATGCAGCGCCAGATTACGGCCGAACGTGAAAAACGCGCACTGATAGCCGAATCGGAAGGCCGCATGCAAGAACAGATAAACCTCGCTTCCGGCGACCGCCAGGCAGCTATAAACCAGTCGGAAGGCGACCGCCAAGCCTCCATCAACCAGTCCGAAGGCGAACGGCAAGCTGCCATCAACCGGGCCCAGGGCGAGGCAGAGGCAATTCTGCTGGTGGCCAATGCCACGGCCCAGGCCATTTCGGCCATTGCACAAGCTGCCAGCAAGGAAGGCGGGTATGAAGCTATAAACCTGAAAGTGGCGGAGCAGTATGTAGAAGCGTTTGGAAAACTGGCCCAGAAGGGCAACACCCTGATTCTGCCCAGCAACCTTTCAGACGTTGCGGGGCTTGTGGGCACCGCCATGAGCATGGTGAAAACCGGCGGCGGAGGCAAAGCCGCCCAGGCAGGGGCCAACCCGGCGGAGGGCGCGGCTCCCCAGGCCTGAAATTCGTTTTAGCACCCCACAGGGCGGCAGAGGTCGAATACTCCTCCGCCGCCCTTTTGAAAATCTTTTCGTGCAGCCGGATTCTTCCGGCAACAAGCCGCAGGAACGGAACCGGAACTTTATTATCCCTGCCCGAAAAACCCGGGAAAAAACTGTAAAAAAAATAAAGATCATATGACAATGCTCCCGCAGCGCCTTAAAATATTATTTCTCATATGCGCCAGCCTGTTGGCCTTCACAGGCGGAGCCGCCGCGGAATGCTCGGAAGAGGACGCCGCAAACAAGCTGGTTCACAATCTTCCCTTCCGGCAAAGTTTGCTGGAAAGAGACCAGATAAAAAAAACGCTGTTTTTTGAGGCCGCAGGGCCAATGATAGAAAAGCTGGACAAACTGGAAAGAAGAATGCAATCTGGCGAAACTGACAAACAGGAAACCCTCAACCTTATTTGCAGGGACCTGGACAGGATGATCTCAATTGCGGACGACATCCTCTCCGGAGGCGATGGAACCGGGAGATATCTGCTTACCCCCTGGAAAAACCATACTCCCGAGGAAATGTTCCGCCTCCAGTTGGAATATGGGAAAAAATGCCTTGAGCCCGGCAATGCCATATGCGGCGCACACGTGGGGAAAGAACTGGAGAAGGAAACCCTGAGCTTGCTGGAAATGCTGCAAAATGGCCGCATACAATACCCGGCGTATGTGGATGGCATGACCGAGGCTTTGCAAAAAACGCTTAACAACATAAAATAAACTGCTTATTTACTTCTATGCGCCCTACTCTTCTGATTATTGAAGCCGGAGATCTGCCGCGCCCGCTTCAGACCACGGCTTTGAAAACCTTTCCCGACCTGTTTATGCAGGCCGCCGACTTCGGCGCGTGCACGGTAAAAACCCTGCACGCGCAGCGTGACCGGCTTCCCGGCAATCTCTACGGGTATGATGGAATACTGGTTACGGGTTCTTCCTCCATGGTCAGCGACCGTGAGCCCTGGAGCGAAAACTTAGCCGCGTGGCTTAGAAACGCCATTCAGGGTGAAGTGAAAATTTTGGGAGTCTGCTACGGGCATCAGCTTATCGCCCATGCTCTGGGGGGGCTGGTGGGCTATCACCCCAACGGTATGGAGCTTGGAACCCACGAAATTTCCCTCACCTATTCGGGAAGCAAGGATGATGTTTTCGCCCTGCTCGGCGGGCTGCCCACAAAATTTGAGGCCAACCTGTCACATTGCCAAACGGTGCTGTCCCCTCCCAGAGAGGCTACCCTGCTGGGTTATTCCATTCACGACCCCCACCAGATTCTGGGTTACAGCAAAAATGTGCTGACCCTGCAATTCCACCCGGAATTCAACCAGAAAATAATGCGGGCGTATGTAAACTACATACTGGAGCAGAGTAAATTTGAAAACCCCGACATCAACCTGGGCGCCCCGATAGAAGAAACGCCTGTTCCTCAAAAAATTTTGCAGCGTTTTATTGACAGTTTGTAGCTTTTGCAAATTTTTTCTTGACCAATTCTTAAAACGCCCTTATATGCCTATCTCACGCCCGGATAAAAGCGGGCGGCGCAGAGCGACCCCATCGTCTAGTCGGCCCAGGACACCAGTCTTTCACATTGGTAACAGGG
>CAZDJL010000213.1:0-3096 GCA_964505745.1 uncultured Desulfovibrionaceae bacterium
GGGTTGCCATTCCCCAACAGAATGAAAAAGACCTTGAAGACGTGCCCAAGGAACTTCTGCGCAAAATCAGGGTATTTCCAATCTATCATGTGGATGAACTTCTCCCCCTGGCTTTTGGGGAAAAATGACAATACGGGAAACGCGCATGAAAATCATGCGCGTTTCCCGCTTTATAGTTGAACCTCTTGCAACGTTTGTGTGGGCCGGGCCGTTTCAGCTTTGAAGTATATATTCAAAAACGAGTCCTTGCCTCACCATGCGCCTGAATTGACGCAGGCAACTCCCCCCGCCACATCCCTTCAGGCCAAGATCTATCGATCTATCTTCTGTGCAGTGGCAATATGGAGTTATCAACGGCTTCACCATGTTAAAACGCCACTTAACTGCGTGGCGCTTACAGTTCACCAGCAAAAGGGCGGCCATAACAGCCGCCCTCTCAAACACACAAACTTTATTGCAATTTATTTTTCAACAAAGGACTCAAACATCCAGCGATGCTTTTCATAGTCCTTCACATATCCGGTAAACAGGTCTTCAGAACCGGGATCATTATTCTCGGCGCAAAGCTCGATAAGCTCATAGGTCTCCTTGGTCAGCGCCTCCAAATCCTTCAGAAAGATCTCAACAGATTCCAGGCTGGCCACAGGCTTGCTTTCACGCTCCTTGATGGTGCCCATGGCAAGAACTTCCTTATAGCTGCTTACAGGGGTTTTACCAAGAGAAAGCAGCCTTTCCGCCACTTCATCTATCTTGTCCTGAAATTCATTGTACAATTCGTCATACTTCTGATGAAGCCCAAAAAAGTTGCGTCCTTTTACATTCCAATGCAAATTGTGGACCTTCTTGTAAAAAATAGTAAGGTTCGCAAGGTACACATTCATTTTATTATACAAATCCATATGAAAACCCTCTCATTTTTAAAAGTTAGGCGAGCAAAACCTCTTTGCTACGAAAAACAGTTTAGGACTATTACTATATAGGTAGACGCTCAACCTTCTTTTGTCAACAGAGCAGTTTGCTTATTTTTATTTTTCATCGGCTGTTTTTTGGGGGACTTTGCAAATTGTTTGATATATACTGCCACCCTATTCGCAGACAGGGAAATATGAGAAACAAACTTTTGTCAGGAATTTTGGCGGCGTTCGCCTGCTGGTTTGGTTTTCCGAACCCGCTATTGCACTTGCCCCTGCTGGTGCTGGCGTTTCCCGCCATATTGGGAATAATGGCGCTTGGCTCAAAATCGCCCCGCCAAGCTTTCCGATTCGGCTTTCTTACCGGCATGCTGGCCTACTCGGCCTGCCTGTATTGGATTGCGGTTCCCATTCATGACTATGGCTACCTCCCCTGGATTGTCGCAGTTCCTTTTCCTGTTATTCTGGGTTCTTACATCGCACTTTATTCCGGCTTGTTCTGCCTTCTGCTCAACAAGGCCGCACCACTTTTGTGCACAGGCGATTCCAGGCCCGGGCGCATGCAAAACCACGCCGCCGGGCTGTTCAGGCTGGCCTTGTTCTCCGCCCTTACCTGGTCTTTGCTTGAATATTTACGGGGCTGGCTGCTCACAGGATTTCCCTGGCTCGGACTGTCTTCGGCTTTCGTCCCATGGCCATGGGCCATTCAGGGGCTCTCCGCCCTGGGCGGGCACGCCTTGTCGGGGCTGTATGCGGGAATAGCCATAAGCATCGCCCTGGGCGCGGCCTATTTCATTAACAAAGAAAAAGAACAGAGCGCTTTGCCCCTTCTGGGCCCGGCGGCCTTTCTTGTTCCGGCGCTCCTGTTTCTGACCGTATGGACCTGCCTGGCTTTTTCTCCCAAAAACGATTCCACGCAGGCCATCGGAGTAATCCTGGTTCAAGGCAACATAAACCAGGATCAAAAATGGGACCCGTCCTATCAGCAGGCCACTTTCAAACATTACAGCCAGCTGACGAGATCGGCTCTGCAGGACGTTGCCAGGGGCGCAAAGCGTTTCGACAATATTTCACCGCCCGGAACACCCCCCTATAATCCCCCGTTCAAATTGGTCATATGGCCCGAAACTGCCATGCCTTTCTTTTACAGATATGGTGGTTCTCTTTCAAAGGCCCTCAATGAATTCGCAAAAAGCGAAAACATCTACCTGCTGTTCGGAGCTCCAGACAAGGAACCCACCCCCGGCAAATCATTTTCAGAATACCCCATATTCAACCGCACATATCTGCTCAACCCAGAAGGCAAGGAGATTGCCTTGTATGACAAAGAGCATCTGGTCCCGTTCGGAGAATACGCCCCCCGCTGGATGCGCATACCTGCCCTGAACTTTCTGCTGGACCAGGTGGGCGACCTGGACCCGGGAGTGAAAACCGCTCCGCTTGCGGCAGGAGACATCAGAATAGGAATGCTGATCTGCTATGAGGTAATCTTCCAGGAACTGGCCCAAAAGCGCGTGGCCGAGGGGGCGAACATTCTGGCCACGGTCAGCAATGACGCGTGGTTCGGCAATACGTCAGCTCCGGAGCAGCATTTGCAGTTGGGCATAATGCGGGCAGTGGAGCAGGGGCGCTGGTTGTTGCGCAGCACAAACACGGGAATCACTTCAATTGTTACCCCTCTTGGAGAACGCTCGGCCCAAGAAGAAATGTTTGCAACAAAAACCCTGACTGGGCTGGCTTACACCCAGAACAAAACAACCCTCTTTCACTGCCTGGAACCCTATCTGCCATATTTTATTTTTTTCGCATTGATTTTACTGCTTGTTCCGGGTTATATAAGAAAAAAGCACAATTCAAACTAACTATTTAGGTATTTTATGTCCCAAACACCCGATCTCAAAATTCAATTCAACGAATTAACAGAACACGCCGCACAAACCAGGAGGAGTCTTTGACCCCGACGCATGGCGTATCCGTCTTGAGTCCATAGAAAAAGAACTGGCCCGCCCCGGAGCCTGGGATAATCCTGAAGCCCTTACACCAGTGCTGCAGGAAAAATCGGCCCTGGAATCGGAAATTGCGCGAATGGAGAAGCTGGACAAGCTGATTGGCGACCTGGGGGACTGGTTCGTCATGCTGGAAGAAGAGGGAGACGATCCGGAAATTGAAGGTTTGGTGAAAGACC
>CAZDJL010000214.1:0-3086 GCA_964505745.1 uncultured Desulfovibrionaceae bacterium
CCGAATTTCAGGATACCCGGTGGAACGGGAGTGCCCTTGATAAGCGGGATGGTTTTGGCTATTGAGCCAATGCTTACTCTTGGTTCCGCTGATGTGCGAATTTTGGATGACGACTGGACTGCGGTTACGATTGATGGTTCCCTGGCGGCTCATTGGGAGCACACGGTGGCGATAACCTCTGACGGTCCCCGGATTTTAAGCTTGTCGTAGTTGTTTCAGGCTGTCAAAAGATTGCTAAATAGCTTGACGGCTTTTGGTTAAGATGGTAATTGAACCAATTCAAAAGCTGCACCGCAGGTTTTGTTGATTATAACAGTTTTGGAGATTAAGCCATGAAAGTTCGGCCCTCTGTTAAGAGAATATGCCCCAAGTGCAAAATTGTGAGACGTAAGGGCATTTTGCGTGTTATCTGTGAGAATCCCAGGCACAAACAGCGTCAGGGTTAATAGGAGTAGATAAGAAATGGCCAGAATAGCCGGAGTTGACTTGCCCAGAGGAAAGCGTGCCGATATCGCTCTCACTTATATTTATGGTATCGGTCCTGCCACTGCACTCAAAATTTTGGATGCCACCAGCCTGGACTGGAATAGAAGCATCGATGACTTCTCCGCCGATGAAGTTAATGAGCTGCGTAAGGAAATAGAGCAGAATTACAAGGTGGAAGGTGATTTGCGTCGTGACGTGTCCATGTATATCAAGCGGCTTATGGATATAGGCTGCTACCGGGGCCTGAGGCACCGTCGTGGGCTTCCCGTCCGTGGTCAGAGTACCCATACCAACGCCCGCACCAGGAAAGGTCCCAAGCGCGGCGCGGTTGCTAAGAAGAAGTAGAATTTTTAAACCTGCAAAGCTAAACATTAGTGCATTAAGCTAAATTGCGAGAGATAAAATGGCAGCAGCAAAACCAAAGCGTGTTACCAAGAAAAGGGAAAAGAAAAATATCCCTAGCGGGCTTGTGTTTATTCAGGCCTCTTTCAATAATACTATAATTACCTTTACCGATGCCCGCGGCAATGCGGTTTCTTGGGGCAGCGCAGGGCAGAGCGGCTTTAAAGGGTCCCGTAAAAGTACCCCCTTTGCCGCCCAGGTGGCAGCTGAAAACGCTGCACGCAAAGCCATGGATAATGGCATGCGCACCGTAGGCATTTATGTGTCCGGTCCTGGTTCTGGCCGCGAATCCGCCATGCGTGCGATAAATACAGTGGGCATGAATGTCGCCTTTATCCGCGACATTACTCCCATCCCGCACAACGGTTGCCGTCCGCCCAAGCGACGCAGAGTATAATTTTAGGTTTAAGCTTTTGGGAATCTGCCACTGAACTTCTCGGTGGCAGATGCGCTTCCCAAGGCTGGTTCAAGGGCTTAAGTTAAGGCTATCCCCGGCAATCGGGGACTTTACTTCCCTGTCAGTGCCGCCCCGGCGCTGATTACACTCCAATCAGTGGGGTTTAGCATGCTAATCAAGCAAGGCGAACGATTAATAAATACAAGAAACTGGGCAGAGCTGGTCAAGCCTGATCATGTTTTCAGAGACAGTGAAGAAAGCAGCACTTACGGTAAATTTGTTTGCGAGCCGCTGGAGCGCGGCTACGGCAATACTATTGGCAACGCTTTGCGCCGCGTGCTTCTCGCTTCTTTACAGGGCGCCGCATTGGTGTCTGTGAAAATTGCAGGCGTTCAGCATGAATTTACCACCGTCCCCGGTGTGCTTGAAGATGTTACTGACATTGTGCTTAATCTCAAGCAGGTGCGGATGGCCATGAATACTGAGGAACCTCAGCGTCTTGAGCTGATTGTGGGCAAAAGAGGCCCGGTTACCGCCGCCGAGATTAAAACCAACCAGCATATCACCATCCTTAATCCGGAGCAGCATATTGCAACCCTGACCGAGGATGTTGAGCTGAATATGGAACTGGAAGTGCGGATGGGCAAGGGTTATATGACTGCCGACACCCACGAGGGACTGTCGGACGAAATCGGCATGATCACCATGGACGCCAGCTTTTCTCCCGTGCGCCGGGTTTCCTATAATGTGGAGCAGGCCCGCGTGGGGCAGATGACAAACTACGACAAGCTGATTATGGAAGTTTGGACCGATGGTTCAATCACCCCTGAGGATGCGATCGCATATTCGGCGAAAATCCTCAAGGAACAGCTGGCTGTATTTATAAATTTTGATGAGCGGATATCTGCAAATGACGAAAGCAGCGCAAGCAGTGTAAGCGATCTTAATGAGAATCTGTTCAAGAACATTGAGGATCTGGAGCTTTCTGTGCGCGCCACCAATTGTCTTAAAAGTGCGGATATCTCCGTGGTTGGCGAGTTGGTTCAGCGCACTGAGGCTGAAATGCTTAAAACCAAAAATTTCGGGCGCAAATCTCTGGATGAGATTACTCGGGTGCTTGCCGAGATGGGTCTTGATTTTGGTATGAAGCTGGACGGTTTTGACAAGAAATATCAGGAATGGAAGAGGTTAAACCAAAATGAGGCATAATAAGTCTGGCCGCAAATTAAACAGAAACCCTGCCCACAGAAAGGCCCTTTTTAGAAATATGACCAGGGCGCTTCTTGAATATGGCAGAATTCGTAGCACTGAAGCCAAGGCAATGGAGTTGCGCCGTGTGGTTGAACCGTTGATTACCATGGCCAAAAAAAATGACCTGCACGCCCGCAGGGAGGCATACAAATTCCTGAACAGCCACCAGTTGGTTCAAAAGCTGTTTGATGTGATTGCGCCTTTGTTTGCTGGCGTTCCCGGCGGATATACCAGAGTGGTCAAACTGGGCATTCCCCGCAAGGGTGATGCGGCTCCTATGGCCGTTATTGAATTTACAAAGGAAATTGACGCCAGCGCCGGTTCTGAACCGGAAAAGGCGGCAAAAGAAACCAAAGCCGCTGAAAGCCCCAAGAAGGCTCCCGCCAAGAAAGCTGCTTCTAAAAAGCCTGCTGAACCGAAGGCCGCTTCTGAAAAGAAACCGGCTGCCAAAAAGGCTGAGTCAAAAGCGGAAGCTGCTGAATAGCAGGGCTATATTGAAATTAAAGAAGCGGGGCCTTTTCAGGGTCCCGCTTTTTGCGTGTGGCGCCTG
>CAZDJL010000215.1:0-3079 GCA_964505745.1 uncultured Desulfovibrionaceae bacterium
AGGCGTAGGCGAGATTCACTCTCGCCGTTAAGCGCCGGAGCAAGCGTCTTAAAATTAATCTGCCCTAGTTGATAAAACGCTGTTTTATCCAGCCATATCCGCTTACCAGAACTATGCCGGTCATTACCAGACAGGCTCCAACCACAAAGTTTGGTTTCAGCGGTTCATTCAGAAAAAGCACACCGGCGGCCACGCCAAAAAGCGGGGTCAGGAATGAAAGCACACCCAAACGGGAAGCCAGGTATTTTGTAAGCAGCCAGAACCAGAGCAAAAAGGCCGCGAAGCTTACCACGATTGTTTGGAATGCCAGATGAGCCAGCATATTCGGGGTAACGCTGATTTCGGTTCTGCCCAGAATGAGGGCGAAGGCGGGCAGCAGCACAAACGCTCCAAGCAGCTGATAGAGCAGAGTTTGCGAAGCCGAAACCCTGGCCAGGCGGGTGGTGCGGATTATTACGGTGGTGGCCCCCCACGACATTCCGCCCATAAGCCCCAGAAAATCTCCTGCAAGGTAGTTGTATCCGCGCTCATCCATCCCTAGGCTGCCGCTGAACAGGAAAGCCGTTCCTATTCCGGCAAAGGCCAGAAGCATTCCAAACCACTGCAATGGGCGCATCCGCTCGGAAGGAATTTTCCAGTGCAGGCCAAGAGCGGCAAAAGCCGGAGCGGTATACAGAAAAACCACCATATGGGATGCGGTGGTATATTTCAGGCCTTCGCCCACAAACAGATATTCCAGGCTGAACAGCGCCCCTACCAGCAGCCCGGCCGGCAATGTTCCCTTTTCCCACCGCATGGCCTCCTTTCTGAGAAAAAGAAGCAGCCCCACCAGGGCCGCCGCAATGGCGGAGCGGATGGCAACCATCATTATCGGGGCGATGTCGGGAGAGGCCATTTTCATGGAAACCTGCTGGGTTCCCAGAATGCCGCAAAACAGCAGCATACAGCCAACAGCTTTGCCGTCCAATGGCTTATGCGGGGTCATGGCTCTGCTATTCGCCTTTAACCCACCATTTGGGGTCGGGGCCGGAATACCACCAGTCGGTATGGTCGGTTTCAACAATTGCGCCTGCCAGTTTTTTTCCTGCGTCGGTCACAAGGCGCTTCAAGGAGCCTTCAAGCCATTTGGCGGCGTATTTGTTGCCAAGATCCAGCTCTTCCTTGAGGTTCAAGATCAGGTCGATCTGGTCTGCGTCATGGGCAAGCTTCGCCTCCAGGCTTGTTTCCGATTCCAGCTCGTCCCATATGTCCAAAAGCTCTCCGCTCAGGCCGGTTCCGAAGGCGGCGTGTTCAAGGGCGGATTTGGGGTCGCTTTTATTATATATGCGGTTCACATAGTTGAAGTCTCCGGTGCGGGCCTCCGCGAAATCGTGAAAAAGGCAGAGCATGGTTGTGCGGGCTATGTCGGCTTCGGCCTCCTTGGCGAGGATGTAGCCGATGATGGAGGTGCGGAAAGAATGTTCGGCCACATTTTCGCAACTGGTTCCCAGGAACTGGTATCCTGTGCGCGGTGTTTTGCGCAGCATGCCGGCTTCAAACAGGAAGTCGGCCAGACGCTGCATCCGGCTGCGTTTGCCAAGATTGAGGATTGGACTGGTCATTGTTTTCTCCAAAGTTTTTCGATTGACTGACTTGTTGTCGGCGTTTGACAAGGCAAACCTGTTATCAATAATACACTTTTGCCAGTGTCAGCCCGGAGGGGGGAGCGGTGGCGGGACTTGCCCTGCGGTCGCAGGCGTTTAGAATGGCGGGAACGGCGTCAGGCGCGAGTTTCCCTCTGCCTACATCTGCAAGCAGGCCCATGATGTTGCGCACCATCTGCTTAAGAAAGCCGTCGGCCTCAAAGCGCCAGACGGTAAGCAAAGCCTGGCCCCCGTCTTGCGGGGCAAGTTCCGCTTTGGTGATTGTGCGCACTGTGCTGCTGTAGTCGGCTCCTACATTGCGCAGAGAGGCGAAATCGTGCCTGCCCAGCAGGTGCTTGGCCGCTTCCTGCATTAAATCAAGGTTCAGCGGCCCGCAGGTCCAGACGAAGGGACGCAGCCTCGGCGGTGTATAATCACGCGAAAGCCACAAACTGTAAGTGTAAAGTTTGCCCAGAGCACTGTACTGGGCGTGAAAATCATGATCTACGGGAATGACTTCCGCCACCGCCACATCGTGCGGAAGCTGGGTGTTGAAAGCCCGTATCCAGTTCACTCCGGCTTTCGACTTTGGAACGTCCATATGCGCCACCTGCCCGTCGGCATGCACTCCGGTATCCGTGCGGCCCGATGCGTGAACGTTCACCTTCTGCCCCGCTATGCGGGAAGCGAGCAATTCCAGTTCATGCTGCACCGTGCGCAGTTCCGGCCCCTTGGGCACGGCTTGGCGCTGCCACCCGTAAAAGCGGGTTCCCACATATGAAATAGTCAGCTTAAATCTTTGCACTTCTACAACTAGGGCATGGTCACGAACTGGCGGTACTCGCGCAGGGCGCTGTTGGCCTTATTTTCAATGCTCTGCATATCGTTTTTGGCGTTTTTCACATAGGTGTCAATGCACATCCGGTATCTATCGAGCTGTTGCTTGTAAACCATGAATAGGCCGTCAGAATCGCCAGGGTCCGGCTTCATTGGCTGCTGGCAGTTGTGATTCGGGTATGGCGAAGCAAGGTTGGAACCCAGGCTTGTTGCGCTTGTAGCGGCGGGGGCGCCGGAGTCTCCGCCTACAGGGAATGTGAGGCCAACTCCTCCGCCTGCTCCGCTGCTTCCGCCTCCCCCTCCCACAGAAAGCCCTGCGCCCGAGCCGCATGCCGTGAGAGTGAGAGCAAGCAAAGACACGAGAAAAATATATTTTTTGCGCATTGTTCCTCCTTTTTTGCTTAGATGACGTTTGCTATCCGGAGTCCTGTCTTTACGTCCAGGGCAGATGTTCTGACCTCCAGCCGAAGTTCTTTCCCGGATGCGTGCCTTTCCGCCCCCGAAACCAGAACAAGCCCTCCGGAGGTGCAACTGTAGCGGCACAGGCCGGGCTGCCCTGGAACTTTGAACGGATTGGAAACAATCCGGCCCTTCAGGCCGGCAGCGCCTTCGTCGTCATT
>CAZDJL010000216.1:0-3071 GCA_964505745.1 uncultured Desulfovibrionaceae bacterium
GGGGGGGAAACTCCCGCGAGGGTTCAAATCCCTCCCACTCCGCCAAAAATCAAGCCCAAAGGCACTACCTAAAAAATGGTAGTGCCTTTTATTTTTGCGATGGAGGGGAAATTGGAGGGGAATAGAAGGAAAATGTTCGTGCAGACTGTTGACGAATAAGTGTAATGGGTGTAATATCTAAGCAAAAGCAAAGCAATACGAAAGTGTTGCAATGGCAAAGGGTGAAAGAGTCATGTTGACACAACCAGAATTGCTGAAACGGTTGGCGGAATTTGGAGAACCAACAACTGCTCAGACATTGCGGACTAGGGAAAAACTTGGGCTCGTGTCTCCTGCATATCGAGGCGGCGCAGGAAGGCCTGGAAGGTCGGTTTTCTATCCAGACCGTGTTTTGTGGGAAAATTATGCGGCGTCGAAAATGTTGAATTCATCCAAGATGAGACTCACGGCAAAAGAAGTTGTTGAGGCCCGTAGCTTGGCTCTGCAGTTAGAGATGGACCCTCAATCAATTGTTGCTCGCTTTGCAGACAAATCAGAAGAAGATAAATTGCCGTTGCGTTTTGCCTGTATTTGGCACGGCTTAGTCGTTTACGCTTGGCTGGATTGCCCTGAATCAGTGTTGCACGAAGTTTCTTTTAACGATGCATATTTTTATTTTTTGGCAAAGAATCCCGAAGTAACTTACCCCAGGTGTATTATCGATGTAAATCCACAGACGCGAGTTTTTCGGCAAGTTGTTGCTGTTGTTCATAAGGAATGGAGAAAAACAGAGGAATTGGTGGACTTAGACGCCCTGTTTTAAGGGTGTCCTTTTTTAAACATCAAAAGCAAAACACAAGCAAAACAAAAGAAAGGTGATGAGCGCGTGAAAACTCTATACGAAAGAAAGGACTTGCTGAAAAAATACGGGGGGCCGCTGCCGATGTCGGATGCTGGTTTTTATAAAGCCTGCGCCACCGGGAAAATCCCGACTGTTCGAGTCGGTGACCGGGTTTTTGTTCCGTCCTGGTGGGTGGATAGTTTGTTGAACCCGCCGGCAGATAAGGGCGCGTAGAAAAAGAAAAATCCCGCCTGAGGTGGCGGGACAAGCGGGAGTGAACAGTCTATGCAAGCAAATTATACTTCAAACAGCGTGGGGCTGGATAGCCTCCGGGCGCAGATCGGAACGCCGGCAGAACTGCTGCAGCAATACTACGGGATATCGCCAAAGCGCGGCAAGGTGTGCTGCCCGTTTCATGCAGACAAAACCCCGTCCATGAAGGTCTATGCCGAGAACGTGCATTGTTTCGGTTGCGGTTGGCACGGTGACAGTCTGGACATTTACGCCAAAGCGAACAATATGACATTGAAAGAGGCAATTCGCCACCTGCGCCACCAGGCGGGAGACTATGGGGAAGGGTGGCGGAAAGAAGCACTGGAAGCGAAGAGAAAGCGTTATATTGAGGCGAATGCGCGTGATGAGGCTGATGCCTGCTTTCGTGAAGTTTCCCGGTTGCTTCATGGCATTGAAATGATGCTGCCTCGCTTTCAAATCGCTGATGCGGAAAATGAAGCAAGGCAAAACGCCCTTTGCATCTTGTTATTAATGCGGCAGGCTGCAGAGGAAGTGTTACCGGTATTCTATTCGGGGGAAGTCGGATTGCAGGAATTGGAAGGGCTGCGGGCAGCAAAGGGGGCCGGGTTGTGGCCATAATGGAAAACCTTACCCCGGAAGAATTGGAACGGTACGGTGGCGCAGAGTACGCCGCAGGAGCGGAAGCGGGCGCGGCGGATGATGCGCAATATGATGCGGTACCCTGGCCGGACCCGATGAACGAAGCGGCGCTGCATGGAATCACAGGCGATTTCGTGAGAATGGTTGACCCAACGACCGAAGCGGACCCGGTGGCGGTCCTGCTTAGTTTTCTGGCAGCGTTCGGCGCGGTGGTAGGCAGGGGTCCGTTTATCGAAGCCGGTGGCGTCAGGCATGGAACGAACCTATTCGTTTGTCTGGTGGGTAATACCGCCAAGGGAAGAAAAGGCACGTCCTGGGGACCGGTGGAGCGGATTCTTTACGGGTTGGATGATGAATTCACCCGCGAGAAAACACCCAACGGCCTATCCAGCGGAGAGGGCCTTATATGGGCGGTGCGTGACGCCGTTGTCAAAACACAGGCCAAACGGGTGAACGGCAAGCGGGTTGACGGGGAATATGAAGAAGTGACCGAGGACCCCGGCATAGCAGATAAACGCCTGCTGCTGGTTGAGAGCGAAATGGGTCAGACTTTGCAGGTGTTGCGTAGGGAAGGAAACACCCTTTCTCCGGTCCTGCGGCAGGTGTGGGACGGTAAAGAATGCTTGCAGGCGCTGGTGAAAACCAACAAAGCCAAAGCCACCGGTGCCCATATCGGCATGATTGGCCACGTGACCAAAGCCGAACTGATAGAGAACTTCACAGCGGTGGAAATATTGAACGGGTTGGGCAACCGGTTTCTATGGGCTTGTGTCAGGCGGTCGAAGCTGCTGCCCCATGGTGGCAAAATCTCAGCGCAGCAGGCAGAACAGATCATTTCACAGGTGGCGCAGGCAGTACAGTTTGCCAGGCTGGCCCCGGAAGTCGGGAGATCATTGGAGTATGTCCAGCTATGGGAAAAGGTTTATCCGATGCTGGCCGTGGAGAAGGTCGGGAACTGGGGGGCCGCCACCGGTAGGGCAGAGGCGCAAGTAACGAGGTTGGCAATGGTGTATGCGCTACTTGACTGCACCGACACGATCAACGCCGCTCATTTGCGGGCGGCCTTGGCAGTATGGGAATACTGTGACGCCTCCGCCCGGTTCATCTTCGGCGGGCAAGTATACGACGCAAAGGCCGCGAAAGTGCTGGAAGCGTTAAAGGGCGGTCCGTTGTCGCAAACGGAAATAATCAGGAAGTTAGGCGGGCATCTCAGCGGCCAGGCGCTAAGGGTTAAGCTAGAAGGATTATCTGCGGCCAAAAAGATCGGTTGCCGTGAATGTGATTCGGGCGGCGTTCGTAAAAAAATAGAATGGTTTTTAATATAAGGCTGCGAACTTTGCGAACTTTGCGAAGTTTG
>CAZDJL010000217.1:0-3069 GCA_964505745.1 uncultured Desulfovibrionaceae bacterium
ACTTTTCCCTTCCGGGCATCTTACCCATACACTGTTTGCGCGCAAATAACCAGAGCCAGAAAACCGCAGATTTCCGGCCAGCGCCTTCGCCGAAGCCAAAAAACCGCATGGGCCAATTGCCGTTTGAAACAACCGGCCTGCGACGGCCAGAGCCCATCAGCGTTTGTTTGACAGTAAGAATTTTATCAAGAATCATCCAGTTCAATTCAAAATAAATACTTCAAAAACAACCTCGATAAAAGCGATTTGCTTTACAAGCAAAACAAGCATATATAAAATGCTCCGCTTGTTTGTAATTAATTTATCATTCGATTAACACAGGAGCAGGGCTATGAGCCAGTTTCCGCGGATAGACCGCCTTCCCCCCTATGTGTTCGCAACCGTTAACGAACTGAAAATGGAACTGCGTCACCAGGGGCATGATATTGTTGACTTTGGCATGGGCAACCCCGACCTCGCCACCCCGCCGCACATAGTGCAGAAGCTGGTTGAGGCGGCGCAAAAGGGAAGCAACCACCGCTATTCCATGTCCAAGGGCATTCCCAACCTGCGTAAAGCCATTTGCGACCGCTACAAGCGCCATTATAATGTGGACCTTGACCCGGCGACCGAGGCGATTGCAACCATGGGAGCCAAGGAAGGGTTAGCGCATCTGGCCTTGGCCATGCTTTCCCCGGGCGACGTTGTTTTCGTGCCCGATCCTACCTATCCCATTCACTCGGCTGCGGCCACCATAGCCGGGGCGGACGTGCGCCGCATTCCCATCGGGCGCGGCCGCGACTTTTTTGAGGACCTGACTTTTGCCATAGGGCAGACCTGGCCTCAACCCAAACTCTTGATCATCAGCTACCCGCACAACCCCACCGGCGAAGTGGCCTCCCTGGAATTTTTCCAGAAAGTGGTCGATTTCGCCAAGGAATATAAAATATGGGTAATGCACGATCTCGCCTATGCGGACATCGTGTTCGACGGCTACAAAGCGCCCAGCTTCCTTCAGGCCAAAGGGGCCAAAGACGTGGGCGTAGAGTTTTACAGCATGTCGAAAAGCTACTCCATGGCGGGCTGGCGCACGGGCTTTTGCGTGGGCAACCCGCAAATGATCCACGCCCTTGGCAGAATAAAAAGCTACCTCGATTACGGAATGTTCCAGCCCATCCAAATTGCGGCCACTGTGGCCCTGAACGGGCCGGAGGAATGTGTTGAGGAAATATGCGACACCTACCGGGAACGCCGCGACCTTCTTGTGGGCGAGCTTAACCGCATCGGCTGGGATGTGCCCGCGCCGAAAGGCACCATGTTTGTCTGGGCCGAAATTCCAGATTGCTTCAAGCACCTGGGCTCGGTGGAATTTTCAAAGCTGCTTCTCAGAGAAGCAGGAGTGGCCGTGTCGCCTGGCCTTGGGTTTGGCATTGCCGGCGACAATTTCGTGCGCTTTGCACTAATTGAAAATGCTCATCGCACCAAACAGGCGATCAGGGGCATAAAGAAAGTTTTTTCAAAGGCAGAATAAAATGAGCGACAACTCCCCTCTGGCAATCGGCTTGGCCGGTTTCGGAACTGTAGGCAGCGGACTTGCAGAAGTGCTGCGCCAGAACAAGGACCTGATCCGCGCCCGTATAGGGCGCGACATTCGCATCAAAACTGTTTTGGTGCGCGACATCAAAAAGGCCCGAACTTACGCCTTGCCCGAGGGGGCTACCATCACTACCAACCCCGGAGAGTTGACCGGCGACCCTGAAATCAGCGTGCTGGTTGAACTCATCGGGGGAAAAGACACCGCCTATGATCTTATTTCCGACGGGCTCAACTCCGGCAAAAACATAGTCACCGCAAACAAGGCCCTGCTTGCGGAAAAAGGCGCGGAGCTATTCGACCTGGCCGCCCAGAAAAACCTCGGCCTTGCTTATGAAGCCAGTGTTTGCGGCGCCATTCCCATTTTGCAGGCTCTGCGCGAGTCCCTAGCAGGAAACAAAATCACGAGCATTATGGGCATCCTGAACGGGACTTCGAACTACATCCTTTCAGAAATGAGCGAAAAGGGCATGCCTTTCGCAAATGCCCTGAAAGAAGCCCAGGAAAAAGGATACGCCGAGGCCGACCCCACCTTCGACATTGAAGGCGTGGACGCGGCCCACAAGCTGACCCTTCTCATCCGCCTCGCCTTCGGGGTGGATTATCCGTTTGAAAACCTGCCCATTCAGGGCATTTCCAGCGTAAGCACCGAAGACATAGTCTTCGCCCGCGAGCTTGGCTTCCGCATCAAGCTTTTGGGTCAGGCGCGCAACATCAACGGCAAAATTGAAGCGGGAGTGTTCCCCACCCTGGTTTCCAAAAACATGCTGATAGCCCTGGCCGACGGCGTTTATAACGCCGTGCACCTGGAAGGCAATGCCGCCGGGCCTATTTTCATGCATGGCCGTGGGGCCGGGGGCCTGGCCACCGCTTCCGCGGTGCTGGGCGACATTCTTGAAATCGCCCGTTGCGGCAAGCCGAACAACACAGGCTTTGTGGCCCAATATCTCCCCAAAGCCAATGTGCTGCCGGCGGATGAGGCAATCAGCCAGCACTATCTGCATCTGGCGGTAAACGACCAGCCCGGCGTGCTGCGCGACCTGGCCGGGGCCCTTGCCGAGCAGGGCGTCAGCGTTGCCCAGCTTATTCAAAAGGGCGAAGGCGAAAATCAGGTTCCTGTTGTTTTCCTTACTCATGAAGCTCCAGCCAGGGCCATAACCACCGCCCTTGAAAATATCAGGGCCAAAAATCTGCTTGGCTGTGAACCGGTGCACTACAGAGTTTTAAGGTAGGCGCTGCTTTAAGGGTATTGCAAATATGAAATATGCCCTTGCGGGGATTTCACGCAAAATGGGCGGGGGCGGGCTTTTCCTGCCGTTAAACGCCTATTTCAAACGTTAATTCCTCATAAAAGGAAAAAACAATGAAATTCAAACTCATACTGAGTCTTCTCGCGGTTACCATACTTTCCGCCTGCAGCTGCGAACCCTACGAGGAAGAAGCGCGCAACGGACAAAAACAGGATAAGATCGGAAGAGCGTCGTGTAGGGAAAGAGT
>CAZDJL010000218.1:0-3067 GCA_964505745.1 uncultured Desulfovibrionaceae bacterium
GCTCCGGCATTGAGTGCAAGGCGGGCAAGAACGGCTCCGTCTCCCCCGTTATTTCCTTTGCCCATGAACACCAGTATCTTTTTGTCGGCCAGCGAGCCGAATTTGAGGGCCAGAAGTTCAAAGGCGGCCCTTCCTGCATTATCCATAAGCAGGGAGGAAGAAATGCCCGCTTCATCGGCCGTGGCCCGATCCCATCTATTCATTTCCTCAGGGCAGGGAAGGGGAGTAAAAGGGAAATTTGCCATAAGAAGTACCTCAAAAATATTTTAGGCTTCAAGAATGGCCACGGCGGCGGCCACATCCTTGCTGTGGGTGATGGAAATAAAAACCGTTTTTGCCCCGAGGCGCTGCATAGCCTGGGCGGCGGCATTGAATAAAATTGCCCGGGGCTGTCCGGAACCGTGTTTCACTATGCAAAGGTCCGCAAACCCTATTCCTCTGGAAATGCCTGTGCCCAAAGCCTTGGAAATGGCTTCTTTGGCCGCGAACCTGCCTGCCAGAAAGGGAATGGGGTTATTTTCCGGCATTATGGAAAATTCATCGGCATGCAAAATTTTTTGTGCGAAGGTTGAGCCGTAGCGCATCCAGATTTTTTCAATACGGGCCAGTTCAACCACATCAATGCCTATACCTGCAATCATAATTCAAGATCCATATTGTGTGAAGGCCAAGCTCGCGTGCGCCCGGATTTTATCGGACCGGTCCGGTCCAGCCGCGCACCCCATAGCTGCAATCATAGTTTATATCAGACTGATTAATGTCTTTAAAATTTCTACACGCAGCTGTTGTTCTTGGCAATAGCCGGAATAGAGATTGCGAATATTCTTCGAGGTTTTACTTTTAATGCTTTTTCATATATCTGAGTACAATAAAAAATAATTACATTGTCGAGGGATTAAAGAATGCGGATATGTATTGTTGGAACAGGCTATGTCGGCCTGGTCAGCGCGGCTTGTTTTGCCGAGATGGGCAGCCGGGTCAGCTGTGTAGACATTAATGAAAATATAATATCAATGCTGAATGCCGGGCAAGTGCATATTTATGAACCGGGTCTTGAAGAACTGGTTACGCGCGGCGTGCATGACGGACGGCTCAAGTTTACAACCAGCCTTGCCGAAGGCATGGAAGGGGCCGAATTCATTTTAATCACAGTCGGCACTCCCTCCAAGCCGGACGGTTCCTGCGACCTTTGTTATGTGGAGCAGGTGGCCAAGGAGATAGGTCAGAATTTAAAGGTGCAGGAAAAGCTGGTTTTGGTAATCAACAAATCTACTGTGCCTGTGGGAACGGCTGATCTTGTGAAGGGGATAATTGAAAAAGAATTGGCCGCGCGTAGGGCCGATGCCCGCTTCGAGGTGGTTTCAAACCCCGAATTCCTTAAAGAAGGCGATGCGGTTCTTGATTTCATGAAGCCGGACAGGGTTATTGTGGGAACAGAAAGTAAAGAAGCCGCAGAAATGATGCACGTTCTTTATGCTCCATTTGCCCGCAGCCGAGACAAGCTGATTGTTATGGGGGTGCGCAGCGCCGAAATGACCAAATATGCGGCGAACTGCATGCTGGCCGCCAAAATTTCATTTATTAACGAAATGGCTACCATCTGTGAAAATGTTGGAGCAAATATTCGTGATGTGCGCATAGGCATAGGTTCGGACCACCGCATAGGTTACCATTTTATTTATCCTGGCGTGGGATATGGGGGGTCGTGCTTTCCCAAGGATGTAAAGGCGCTGATAAATACGGCAAAAAAAGCAGGGGTGAACCCCAGCCTGATGAACGCTGTTGAAGAAGTGAACCAGTGCCAGAAAGAGCATATGGCAAAACGCATTGTTGATTATTTTGGCGGAGATGTGTCGGGCAGGAAAC
Source organism: uncultured Desulfovibrionaceae bacterium (assembly GCA_964505745.1). Taxonomy (GTDB): domain Bacteria; phylum Desulfobacterota; class Desulfovibrionia; order Desulfovibrionales; family Desulfovibrionaceae; genus RGIG1962. The sequence goes on from CAZDJL010000218.1 coordinate 1,867, forward strand.
TTGCGTTGTGGGGGCTTGCTTTCAAGGCCAATACTGATGACATGCGCGAGGCTGCGTCTTTGTCCATCATTGAATATTTGACTGCGAGGGGCATGAAAATTTCCGCGTTCGACCCGGTGGCCGCTGATTCAGCCTCTAAAATTCTTGCGGAAAATCAGCTGGTTTCACTGGCTTCTGAACAATATGAGGCTTTACAGGATGCCGATGCCCTTCTGGTGGTTACGGAATGGAACCAGTTCCGCACGCCCGACTTTGAGCAGATTAGAAAACGTTTGAAAAAGCCGGCTCTTTTTGACGGCAGAAATCTTTATTCTCCGGAATATATGGATAAAATCGGGTTCGATTATTTTTGCATAGGGCTGGGGAGTAAAGTCTAGGCCTGTTTTGCCGATAAACCAAAAGGCTATGCTTTTTTGACTTGTCTAAGGAGTGTTAAATAGTCTATACTCAGGGTATGATATGAAGATATACCCGGAAGAATACCGGGCATTGATATCAATTTCTGCAAAATAAGGAGAGCGCGAGCATGGATGACGGCATTAACAAGAAGGATGGCGAGCTTTTACAGCTGGTGACCTTTAGCACAGGCGACGAAGAATTTGGGGTAGACATCCTTAAGGTGCAGGAAATAATTCTTCCAATGGCCATTACCAAGGTTCCCAAAGCCCCTGAATTTGTTGAGGGCGTAATCAACCTGCGCGGCAAAGTTATTCCTGTTATTGACCTGCGCCGGCGTTTCGGTCTCAAGCCCAAGGCCCAGGACAAATACACCAGAATCATTGTTATTGAAATCAACCAGATGATTGTCGGGTTTGTGGTGGACTCTATTTCAGAGGTGCTGCGCATTCCGGCAAGCACGGTGGAACCCCCGCCAGCAGTTGTGGCCGGGCTTGAGTCTGAATATATCAGCGGTGTGGGAAAACTTGAAGACCGCCTGCTTATTTTGCTTGATCTTGACCGTCTGCTTTCCCGTGAAGATCAGGAAGCACTGCAAGGCCTTTAAAGCGTTTCAAAATTGAAAGTTTACTAGCGGAAAAATGTTCTGGCGGTGTAAAGCGAAGCGCTACAACACTCACAAGACTGGCCACGTAAATTCATTTTCGCCGCAGGGTATTTTAATAAAAAGAGGGAGGGCTTGCTTGGTCCTCCCTTTTTATTTGGGGTTCAATACCGTTTTGTGCTATCCGCCCCGCAGGCACAG
>CAZDJL010000219.1:0-1887 GCA_964505745.1 uncultured Desulfovibrionaceae bacterium
CCACTTCTGGGAGTTCAGGCATAAATAACGCCTTTTTCCCGCTGTTTTGGATGTAGGAAGGGTTTTACCCGGCAGTAACAGAACAAGCCGTTTTCTCCGTGGCAAAAACGTCCCTTTTCATGTCTGGGGGCGGGATTTTTTCCGATCGTCATTACGGTTAAGGCTTCCAGAGCATTTTAACATTGAAAGGCTATTCCTTACAAAATGCCCTGGCGGCGCAAACAGCACCGCCAGCCTTGCGGCGCAGACAGCGGAAGCTGTTTCAGCCTGCGCCGCAAGGGCGTTTCAAAATCAATCTGCCCTAGTCCCAGATCCTGCGGTCTTCAATCGGGCGTATCTGCTGAGGCAGGGTGCCCGGCTCCAGAACTTTCAGGGTGGGGCGAAGTTTTATCTTTTCCCGCAACTGGTGCAAAAGCTCTTCTTCGCGCTTGAAGCTGTTTGCTTCAATAAACAGGGTCATGTCGTCGATGCCGCCGGGGTTGGTTACTTCGATCTGCCAGCGCTTGATTTCCTCAAAGCGGCTTATTACCTGCTCGACCTGATGCGGGTAGACGAAAATGCCCTTGATCCGGGCGGTGGTGTCCACCCGTCCCACAATGCTGCCCAGGCGCGGGCTGGTTCTGCCGCAGGCGCATGGAGCGCGGTCGATATAGGAAAGATCCCCGGTGGCCAGGCGGATGAGCGGGTAGGTTTTGTTAAAGGCGGTAACCACAATTTCACCCACTTCACCGTCTTTAAGCGGAATGCCGGTGTCGGGGTGGCAAATTTCCACAAAGGCCCGGTTTGCGATGTGCAGCCCGCATTTGTGGTAGCATTCATAGCCAATGCAGCCCACATCGGCGGTTCCATAGCCCTGGCGCACGATTACATCGAACTTCTTTTCCATCTGGTTGCGCAATTTTTCAGAAAGTTTCTCGCCGGTCACAAAAGCCACTTCCAGGAACAGGTCTTTGCGCGGGTTCAGGCCTTTTTCTTCTGCCTTCTGGGCAAGGTGCATCAGATAGCTGGGGGTTCCCACATAGCCGGACACGCGCAGCTTCTGCATGATTTCAAGCTGGGTGGTCGCATCTGTGGGGCCGGCCGGAACAACTGCGCAGCCAAGGTTGCGTAAAGGCTCTTCAAACATGAGCCCGGCCGGGGCGAGGTGATAGTTGAAGGTTACCTGCACCACGTCTCCGGGGCGGAACCCCACGGAGTAAAAAGCTTCGGTGTAGCCCCAGTAGTCATCGTTGCGGTCTTCGGGGTCAAAAATGGGCCCGGGCGAAAGGAAAATGCGCTTGAGCTCTCCCACATCCTTGGTCAGCAGGCCGCCCAGGCGCGGACCCATGGATTGCAGGAAGATGAGCTCCTTTTTTTTGAGTATGGGAATATGCTTCAAATCGGCCAGGGATTTAAATTTATCCACATCGAACTGGGTCCGGTCAAATCGCTTCTTTACGTCCTCGGAATAGCGCGAAGCATAGGACAAGAGGTCTTTGAGCTGGATAATGTAGTATTGTCTGCGCTCGCTGTCGTCCAAAACTTCGCGGCGACTGTATATCCCTTCGGTGCGGTCTTTGCGGGTCATATAATTGTCTCCTTAAGCGGTTAAGTTCTGCCCTGCTTGGAAGCGGATTTTTATGGAAAACTTATTATAGCACAGCAGAATAGATATGATTACAACAAACTGAAATCAAAAAGCAAGCACTTTTTTTAAAGTTCAATAAAATCAAATAGTTATGTGGTATTTTTGCGGGGCCCGGCTTTGCAAAATCGTGCGCTTGGCCTTGCCGGGGGTGGGGATATCTTTGACTTTCAGGGCAGTTAGCTTCCCGGTAAACCGTGAAGTCTTTCGATGAACCCCGCGACAGCTGTTTGTACATGTGGCCTATGTAAAAAATCACCTGA
>CAZDJL010000219.1:1897-3060 GCA_964505745.1 uncultured Desulfovibrionaceae bacterium
ACAGATGATGGCATCATAAAAGCGGCTTTCACTTTTCCGGCATTTGTTTTGCGGGGGTGATTTTATAAAAAACCATTGCGGCACATTTCAGGTATGAAGCGCTCAAATTTTCAGTCTTGGCACAGTCCATGCTTTTATACCGGCAGGGCGGAATTTTTTTCCCCTTCCTGCTTCGGGCGGAAGGTATCCGCTTGAAGTCAGAGGTTAAGCATATGAACAGTCACAGCAGGAGAGCACGCCTATGATGAGCTCCCTTTATATTGGCGCAACCGGAATGATTACGTTGGGCGAGGGGATGGGCACCATCGCGAACAACTTGTCCAACCTGAACACGGTCGGGTTCAAGGAGCGGCTGCATCTGTTTGAAGATCTTATGAGCAGCTCCGTGACAACCAGCTCCAACGCGATTGGAACTGGGAATGTTTTGCCCACAAGCTACTCGCAGCAGGGGCATGGTTCGCGCACGTCGGCCGTTATTTCGCGTTTTTATGAAAACGGGGCGCTTCAGAAAGGCGACCGGGTAACCGATCTGGCGATTTCTGGAAATGGTTTTTTCCAGGTTACAGGCGACGGCAAGACTTATTATACCAGAGCCGGCAATTTCGCCTTTACCAAGGATGGCGAATTGATCAACCCTGGGGGGCTTAACCTGATGGGGCACCGAATTGGATCAAACGGCAGCACCGGCGGCCTGGAGGCAATAAAGCTTGACCCGTCTAAAGACATGTACATGGCGGGCAAGGCCAGCACCCAAGCCACCATTATATCGGGGCTTGGGATGACCGAAGCCAAGACCACCAGTTCCACCGATCCCTATTTTTCATTGGCTCTGACATATAACGCCAATCAGGACCCGCCAGTTGCCTCAAGCGGGTACAGCAACGGCGTGAGCGTTTACGACAGCCAGGGGAAAAAGCATGAATTGACCGTAAATTACGACTTGGTGGAAAAAACCAGTGATGGGCGCAAAATCATTCAATACACGGTGAACATTCCCCCCGGCGAAGACGGGCGGGCGGCTTTTGAAGGAACCGATGGGGCAGGTCTGTTGATGTCCGGCACCATGACCTTCACTTCCGCCGGAGTATTGCAGAATATGAGTGCGTATGTTCCCACAGATCGGAAGAGCACACGTCTGAACTCCAGTCACAGCGATAGATCTC
>CAZDJL010000220.1:0-3057 GCA_964505745.1 uncultured Desulfovibrionaceae bacterium
TGAAGACCATTATTTTGGCGCCATACCCTCCAGGGTGATGGCGTTCATGCAGGAAGCGGAAGAACAGCTTTTCGCCCTGGGCATTCCCGTGCTCACCCGGCACAATGAAGTGGCCCCCGGGCAGTTTGAAATAGCGCCGGTTTACGAAAGCGCGAACATCGCCACCGACCACAACATGCTGATTATGGAAGTGCTGCGCACCACGGCCGAGCGCCACGGTTTCGCCTGCCTGTTCCATGAAAAACCCTTTACCGGCGTAAACGGTTCCGGCAAACACAACAACTGGTCGCTGCGCGACTCTAACGGGCATAACCTGCTTGAGCCGGGCGACACCCCGCGCGACAACGCCCAGTTCCTGCTCTTCCTGGCTGCGGTGCTCCGCGCTGTGCACAAGCACCCCGAAGCCTTGCGCATAGGCACTGTGGGCGCAAGCAACGACCACCGCCTGGGCGCTCATGAAGCCCCGCCAGCCATCCTTTCCGTTTACCTGGGCGAGCAGCTCACGTCGATAATTGAAAGCCTCGCCGGGAAAGCGGACAGCAATTCGTCCTGGGGCAGCAGGACTATGGAAATCGGTGTGTCCATACTTCCTCCCCTTCCAAAGGATGTTTCCGACCGCAACCGCACAAGCCCAATGGCATTTACAGGAAACCGCTTCGAGTTCCGCGCGGTGGGCGCTTCGCAGTCAGTCGCTCCCATCAACATTTCGCTGAACGCGGCTGTCGCTTCCGCCCTGGACGACATTTCCGGCGCGCTTGAAAAAGCCATATCCGGCGGCGTTCCCGTGCTTAAAGCGGTGCAGGAGCTTCTCACCAGCCTCTTCAAGGAACACAAGCCGATCATTTTCAACGGCAACAACTATTCCGAAGAGTGGCAGAAGGAAGCTGCCAAGCGGGGCCTGCCAAACTATAAGGATACCGTGGTTGCCCTTGAGCAGTACAACCGCCCGGATGTGATGAAAGTTTTCTGCGGCCAGGGGATACTGTCTGAACGCGAACTTCTGGCCCGTCAGGGAATTCTGTTTGAGAACTACGTCCGCACCGTGTCCATTGAGGCGCAGGTGGCGCTGTCTCTCGGCCGCACCATCATTTTGCCGGCAGTGCTCTCATGGCAAAAAGAACTTGCCGACCTGATCATAAGCACCCGGGAAGTGCTTGGCGGCAATGCCGAGCTGCCTGAAAAAGACCTTTTTGTCCGTGTGCGCAAGCATAGCGTGGCATTAATTGCCGGGCTAGACATACTTGAAAAAGTCTGGACAGAACTTAATTCCATAGAAGACACCCTCCAGGGCGCCAAGTTCGCCCGCGACACGGTTCTGCCGCAGATGAAAGCCTGCCGGACGGAAGCCGACGCGCTGGAGGAAATTATTGACAACCGCCGCTGGCCCCTGCCTTCTTATGAAGAGATGCTCTGGCTGAGCTAACCTTGCCGGGTGCGCTGCAGACGCGGATTTTATTGTGTAAAGGACTGGTTTATGCAATTCACTAAGATGCATGGTCTTGGAAACGACTACATTTACATCAATCTGTTCAAGGAAGTTGTAAATGACCCCGCCGGGCTTTCCCGCAAGATGAGCGACCGCCACTTTGGCGTCGGCTCCGATGGCATTGTGCTGATTGGCCCGGCCAGGGAAGAAAGCGGAGCGGACTTCCGCATGCAGATGTTCAACGCCGACGGTTCCGAAGCGGAAATGTGCGGAAACGCAATCCGCTGCGTTGGCAAATATGTTTACGACCATGAAATGACCGACAAGAGAACCATTTCCGTGGAAACCCTGGGTGGCGTAAAAACACTTGACCTCACTGTTGAAAGAGACAAGGTGTCCACTGTCCGGGTAGACATGGGAGAACCGGTGCTAAAGCCCGCGCTCATCCCCATGAGTGTGGAAGGAGACAGCTTCATTGACCGTGAAATCAGGGTCAACGGCCGCACTTACAAAGGAACGGCCGTGTCGATGGGCAACCCCCACATCGTCATACCGGTCAGCGGCATTGACGACCTTGACCTGTCCCTGGTCGGGCCCCAGTTTGAGCACCACCCGCTGTTTCCCCGCCGCACCAATACGGAATTTATTGAAAACCCGGACAAAGGCAATATCCGTATGCGCGTTTGGGAGCGCGGCGCAGGAGAAACCCTCGCCTGCGGCACAGGGGCCTCGGCCTCTCTGGTAGCCTCGGTTCTCACCGGGAAAGCGAACCGCAAGGCCATAGTCCATCTTTTGGGCGGCCAGCTGACGGTTGAGTGGGATGAAAAAACAAACCACGTATTTATTGACGGCCCGGCAACCACCGTGTTTTCGGGCGTCTGGGCATAAGGAGTTTCAATGACTACAGTTAACGGCGAATATCTCAAGCTGCCCGGCAGTTATCTGTTTTCTGAAATAGCGCGCCGGGTGGCCGCTTTTACAGAAAAAAATCCGGACGCCCAAATTATCCGCATGGGCATTGGCGATGTTACGCGCCCTTTGCCCCAGGCCGTGATTGAAGCGCTTTGCGAAGCCGCGCACGAGCAGGGCGAAACGGAAAATTTCAAAGGATACGGCCCGGATCATGGATACATGTTCTTGCGCGAGCTTATTGTGGAGCATGATTTCGCAAGCCGCGGCGTAAAAGTTGACCCGGATGAAATATTTATCAGCGATGGGGCCAAATGCGATGTGGGCAACTTTCAGGAAATTTTTGCCAAAGACAACATCATAGCCATCACCGACCCGGTTTATCCGGTATATGTCGATTCAAACGTGATGGCCGGACGCGGCGGCGAATTTGCCCAAAACGGCCAGTGGAGCAATTTCGTATACTTGCCCTGCACCGCTGAAAACGGGTTCATTCCAGCCCTTCCGGAAAAGCGCCCCGACCTGATTTATCTCTGCTACCCCAACAACCCCACCGGCACCACCCTGAACAGGGAAGAGTTGGCGCGCTGGGTTGAATATGCAAGGGAAAACAAGTCCATCATCCTTTATGACGCCGCTTACGAGGCCTTTATCAGCGAAGCGGATGTGCCGCACAGCATATATGAAATTCCGGGGGCGGACGAGGTTGCTGTTGAATTCCG
>CAZDJL010000221.1:0-3034 GCA_964505745.1 uncultured Desulfovibrionaceae bacterium
TTATTTCCATATCTTTGTCGCCACGGCCCGACAGGTTTACAACCACATGCCCGTCTGCCGGAAGCATTTCCCTGTTTTCAAGCACCCAGGCCAAGGCGTGGGACGATTCAAGCGCGGGGATGATTCCCTCTTTCCGGGAAAGGGCGTAAAACGCGCGCAGGGCTTGCTCGTCATTGATGGTAACATAGTCCACCCGGCCAATTTGCTTGAAATGTGCGTGTTCAGCGCCCACTCCGGGGTAGTCCAGGCCTGCCGCAACGGAATGGGACGGCTCAATCTGCCCGTTTTCATCCTGAAGTAGCATGGAGTATTGCCCATGCAGCACTCCGGGGCGGCCCAGGTTCAGGGTGGCGGAATGGTAGCAGCCCGCCTCTCCGCTGCCGGCGGCTTCCACGCCCACCAGCCGGACGCTGTCATATTGCGGGTTGCTTGCAAATGGATGGAACATGCCGATGGCGTTTGAGCCTCCGCCCACGCAGGCCACCACGGTGTGCGGCAAGCCCGATGTGAAATCCTTTACCTGGGCGATGGTTTCCTTGCCGATTACTGTCTGGAAGTTTCTAACCAGGGTGGGAAAGGGATGGGGCCCGGCGGCCGTGCCAAAACAGTAGTGGGTGTTTTCCTGGCTTGATATCCAATAGCGCAGGGCGGCGTTGATCGCGTCTTTAAGTGTTTTTGTGCCGCTTTCAACTGCTTCCACTTTTGCCCCCAGAAGGCGCATTCTGGCCACGTTTGGAGCCTGGCGCACCACATCGGTAGCCCCCATGAAAATGGTGCATTCAAGCCCCAGCCTGGCCGCCGCCGCCGCAGTGGCAACCCCATGCTGCCCGGCTCCGGTTTCGGCCACCAGGGCTGTTTTTCCCATCTTCTTGGCAAGCAGGGCCTGCCCCAGGGTGTTGTTCATTTTGTGGGCCCCTGTGTGCAGAAGATCTTCGCGTTTCAGCCAAAGGTTGAACCCCAGTTCGCTGGAAAGGGTGGGGCAGAAACTGAGCGGGGTTTGACGCCCGGCGTAGTTCATAAGGAGGTCTTGAAGCTCCTGTTTGAATTCCGCAGATTGCCCGATGGTTTCGTAGGCCTTTTCCAGTTCGATCAGGGGCGGCATCAAAAGTTCCGGCACGAATTGGCCGCCAAAATCTCCAAAATATCCTTTACGCATTATTCCGCTCCTTGCAGGCTAGTTTTAATCTGTTCAATCAGTTTCATGTTTTTTATTCCAGGGGAGAGCTCCACCCCCGAATTGAGGTCTATGCCCATTGGCGCGCATTCCCGCACGGCCTGGTTTATGTTCGTGGCGTTCAGCCCCCCTGCCAAAATCCAGGGTCGGGGCAGGGAAAGGTCTTTCAGCACGCTCCAGTCAAACGGTTTTCCGCTTCCTCCGCCGGACTTGCCCGCGTCGAAAAGAAAAGCCGCGCAATAAGGGGCAAACTCGGCGCAAACGGCTTCAAGCTGCCCGGCGCTCATCGTTTCCGGCCAGATGGTCTTTATTATCCTTTCCGGCCCTATGACTTTGCAATATGCGGTTGTTTCGCCCCCGTGCAGCTGCACATAGTCAAGCCCGGCCCTGTCTGCAATTTGCAGAACTCTTGCCGCGCTGGATTTGGCGAAGACACCCACCCGCAAGGCCCGGCCCCTGGGCAAGGCCCTCGCCTCATCCAGGCTTATTTCGCGCGGGCTGCCCGGAACGAAGATAAATCCGGTGGCGTCTATGCCCAGCTTCAGGCAGGAGGCCACTTCTTCGCTGCGGGTCAGGCCGCAAACTTTTATGAACATGCCGGAATTTTTGGCAATTTGTGCTTTAAGCATTGTTTCCCCTCAATTTTTTAAGAGCCTCGCCGGGATTTTCTCCTTTCATCAGACTTGTTCCTACCAACACGGCGTCATACCCGGCGGCTTTTAGTCCGCAGATCTGTGCCGGAGTTTCAATTCCGCTGGCGCTGATCCAGACCTCGCCCTCCCGTTTATGGGAGGCAAGCTCCAAAGACCGCTCCAGGTCAACCTGCAGGGTGTCAAGGTCGCGGTTGTTCACCTGGATTATGGCGGCCCCGGCTTTTTGGGCCCGGTTCAAATCCTCCTTGTCGAACACCTCAACTACGCACTCCAGCCCCAGGCTGGAGGCGAGGGCAAGCAGTTGGCCGAGTTCTCCGTTCTCAAGCATGCGGGCGATAAGCAGTATGGCCGATGCCGGGGTCGCCGCGCTCATTTTCACCTGAAGGGGGTCGAAAATGAAGTCTTTGCGCAACAGCGGCAGGTTGTGGGGCAGGCCGTTCGAAAAGCCGCTCCCGCACATCTCGAACAGGAAATTGATATCACCCTGGAAGTACTCGTCTTCCGTCAGCACCGACAGCGCGCTGGCCCCCGCTTTGGCATAGGCAAGAGCGACTTCCGCGGGGGCCGCGTTCATGTTGATTGCCCCCCGGCTGGGCGAGGCGCGTTTATATTCGGCAATAACCGCAATTTCCTTTTCCGAAAGCAGGGCGGCGGCAAAACCCGGCCTGACGCCTTCAAGTGGTTCGGGGATACGCCCGTCCAGCTGCATGGCGTGCAAAAGGGATATTTCCGTCTGTTTGGCCGCACGGAATTTGTCAAGCATGGATAAACCTCCTGCCCTGCCCGGCGTTTACAGCCGCGATTCCTGCCCGCATGCTTTCAGCAAGGGGTTTGCCCCTTTCCAGCACATGCACGGCAAGCCCCACATTCATGGCCAGCATGTCGCGCATGGCGGAAGGCCCTTTGCCCGCCAGCAGTTCCCGCAATATTTCAGCCCCTTCCTCAGGCCCTGCGATTACCAGGTCTTCTTCCTTGCAGCGCCCGAATCCGAACTCCGCCGGGTCCAGCCGCATTCTGGAAACCTTGCTGCCGTCGATCATGGCCACCTCGGCCGGGCCTATGGGTGTAAGCTCATCGTAGCCTCCGGCCCCGAAAACGACTGCTCCGCGTTCAATTCCCATGTTGGCCAGGGATTCGGCTATAAGCATGAGCATATCCTGCCTCGCAACCCCGATCAGGCGGTGGGAGGGGCGCCCCGGGTTGGTGA
>CAZDJL010000222.1:0-2981 GCA_964505745.1 uncultured Desulfovibrionaceae bacterium
CTTAGTTCTGGCATTCTCCTGCATGAGCATGATTGCCAAAGGCAGCCTCAGCCCGCATGCTGTGGAACAAATCGCCCACGACAACGAACTGCTCGTGCCGGTCATGTTCCAGGATATTATGCCCGTTCCGCTGGTGGCAACCTTCCTTGGCGCCTGTCTGTCCGCAGTAATGTCTGCGGCGGCTACCGCCAATATTGCACTATCCGGCCTCATTTCCAAGAACATCATTCAAGACCTCTTTATGCCGAAAATAGGCTCCCGCCAGCTCATGCAGCTTACCCGCGTAATCATCGTGCTGGTAGGCCTCTTTGCGGCATATCTGTCCCTCACTGTTGACTCGGCCCTTACCCTGACCAACTTCGGCTTCGACCTGATTCTCTCCTGCCTGTTCATTCCCATGGCTCTGGGGATTTATTGGAAAAAAGCCAACGGTTACGGCGCAGTAGCAGCCATGCTCGGCGGTATTGCCGTTCGTGTTGGCCTTTGCGGCCTCATCAACGGTTTCACAATGCAAAGCATTGCAAAGCCAGACACCACCTGGTTCTACTTCACCGTGGCCGGGCCCGTTGTGAGCTTGATTTGCATGCTGACTGTTTCTCTTCTCACCCACAAGCGCGCCATGCGTAGACGGGTTGTGGAAGAAGAACAGATTGAAGAATGGAGCGAAAGCCCGGTTACAGTTGATGTGAAAAGCAATTAACTGAAACTTAATCATAACAAGGGACGTCATCTGACGTCCCTTGTTATTCCTTAAAAAGCCATATTCTTGATTTTGACGGCTTTTTAACACAAATTTGCCAGTTAATTCATGGCATTTGAGTTGGAACCATGGAAGAACCAGTCAACAGCTTTTCTCAGGACGTCATCGCCATAGTAATCATACTGCTCTGCACTTTGGGTCTATTCCGCGTGTTCAGGCAGCTTAAAGAGTTCGCCCTGCGATTTTCTTTTTTCTCCTGGCTTCAGGATGAACGGATTGGAAGATTTTCCAAGGTGATCACGCTGATAATAGCTGGAGTAACCACTTTGTATTTTGTAGACAAAAATCTGCTTGAGCTGTTCACCGGCCTGTTCTATTGCGGCCTGATGTTTCAGGTTGCGGTGCTTGAGGCCCCGCCCGAACCAACATGGGAAGAGGACGAAGAGGACAATTATTAATTAAATCCTTCGCATCCTGAAAAACTTCTGACGGCCAACAGCGCAATTGCCGGCCGCCTCCTCAAAAATCAGGCAAATTCTGCGTTTGCCATCTTCCGGGCTGACCGTTCAAGGTTTTAAACCTTTCCCACCCGCTACTTCCGATCGGTCATCTTCTTGTACCTGGTAAGAATACGGCGCCCCTCAATAGAAGAAAGCATTTTCTCAGGCCGGCATTTATACGGGCATTTCATTTCCGGAACAGTGCCATACAGCCTGCACATCAGAGGCCGGTTTTCATAAATCAGGCATCCGGTTTCACTCAGATAGGGGCACGCACGCCCCTGCTTGCCGGGCTCAATTTTAACCTGCGCCCGTTCCCAGTCGGAAAAAGGAACCGGGCCACAACACTCGGTGCAGCCTTCCTTGCACTTGAAAGAAGGGATCATGGCATAAAGCGCCTTATGTACCTTGGCAGACATTTAAACTCCTCAAAAAAAGATATCAGTAAACCCAATCAGCACTCATACCTGTTCCCCAGCCCCTTATAAGCGAGAAAACAGGCGAGAATAGCAACTCCGCCGCCTATATAAAACACAGCCTGAAGGCTTACGCCGGTGTATACAAAGCCGAACAGCAAAGGCCCCAGGCTTTGAGCAAGCCTGACCAATGTGCCGTTTGCCGCCAGCACTCCGCTTCTTTGCTCGTACGGAGCACGGGAAATCAGGCATCCCATGTTCATGGGGGCGAAAATACCCTGCCCGATTCCCATTATGAAGAGAGGCATAATTCCGAGCAAAAAGCTGCCGGTAAAGGGCAGCGCAATCAACCCCGCCCCCACTGTGGCGAATCCGATTATCATTCCGAAGCGGGTGGTTATGCGGCGCGAAATTTTTGAAATCTGCAACGCAGCCAGCATGGTGCCCACCGACATTGAAGACATTACCATGCCTATCTCAAACGGGGTAGCATGAAATTTGCTGTCCGCAAGTTCAGGATAAAAAGTCACGATCGGACCGAAAATAACCATAAAATTGATTACCGTGAACAGCAGCAGAATGCGTACTTCCCGGTGGGCAATAGCTTTGCCCGTAGCCAGAAGATAAGGCCTCAGGCCAAGATACGGTTCGGCGCTTTTATACGGAGGGGTTTTCATGCTCACCCAAACCAAGAAAGCGAGAGGCAGAGCCGTGCCCGAAAGCAAGAGCGGAAGTTCCCATGAGATTTCCGCCAAAACGCCGGACAGCAATGGAATGCTGGCGGCCCCGATGCTCATGGCGCTGTTGTTATAGCCCAGAGCCTTGATTCGCAGCCCGGAATCCTCCACCGTATCGCTGATAATGGTAAGGGCAAGCACTCCGAACGCGCCTGACCCCGCGCCCTGCAAAAAACGGCAAAAAAGGAAGCTTTCAAAATCCGGCATAAAAGCGCTGCTCACTCCACCCAGCCCAAACAGCAGCAAAGAGGGCACCAGCACTTTCTTCGCCCCCCAGCGGTCGGCGATTATGCCCGCAAGCGGGGTGACCACCAGCCCGGGCACAGTGAAAAACACAATAATCAGGTTGGCATCGGTTGTAGGAACCCCAAAATGTCTGGCAAGCGTCGGCAGAATGGGCGTAACCGAGGCCACCCCAATAATCATCATCACGGTGACTATGAAGCAATAGATTATGGTTCTACTTCTTAAAATCGATTGGGCCTGGCCCATAAAAAATTCCTTAATTAGATCTTAAATTTGGAAATGCCCTGAAATCAGCCCTGCTATGCCATGAGGCCGGGGCGGCGTTCTTACGCCCATTCCCCAAGAACAAGCTTATTGAAGAATTCTCCCGGCCCATCAGTTC
>CAZDJL010000223.1:0-2276 GCA_964505745.1 uncultured Desulfovibrionaceae bacterium
AGTTTTGAATATTTTGGAAGGGTTTTTATGGAAATTAATGTGAACCGGCCGGTTATGGAAACCAACGACATGATTTCCGACGAACTGAAAGAAATGTTCGCGGAGAAAAATATTTTGGTGCTGAACCTCATTTCTTCGCCTGGCGCCGGAAAGACCACGGTGCTCGAACGCACTTTGAGCGACTTGAGGAACGAATTCCGCATGGGGGTGATAGAGGGCGACCTGAAAACGGACAACGATGCCCGGCGTGTTGCCGCCACAGGGGCTGCCGCCTACCAGATTAATACCGATGGAGGCTGCCACCTGGACGGGCGTATGGTTCGCGATGCGCTTGCTCACTTCAACCTTGATGAGCTGGATATTCTGTTCATTGAGAATGTGGGCAATCTTGTTTGCCCGGTGGAATTTCCCTGCGGGGAAGACCACAAGATCGCCATTTTGAGTGTTCCCGAGGGCGATGACAAGCCCGAGAAATATCCTCTCCTGTTCAACCTTTCCACTGTGATGCTGCTGAACAAGATAGATCTTCTGCCTTATGTGGATTTTGACGCGGCCAGGGCCGAAAAATTTGCCCGCGCCCTGAATGCGGAGATTGAGATTTTCCATATTTCCTGTAGGGACGGAACAGGCCTTGCGGCCTGGTATGATTGGCTGCGTGACGCCAGAAATTCCAAAAAAGAATTAAGATCTTGAAAAAGTGGGGCTTAGGGCCCTTCTCGGCCAAACGAGGTAAATATGACGTCAGGTTCCAAAACCCTTCAGCGTGGCCTTAAAAACCGGCATGTGCAATTGATTGCTCTTGGCGGGGCCGTGGGCACAGGCCTTTTTCTGGGCACGGCATCCACCATCAAGATGGCCGGCCCGTCAGTTATTCTTGCCTACATTATCGGGGGCCTGATCGCTTTTCTGATTATGCGCCAGCTTGGGGAAATGATGGCTCAGGAGCCGATTGCAGGCTCTTTCAGCAACCTCGCCTATAAATACTGGGGGCCGCTGCCAGGTTTTTTCACCGGCTGGAACTACTGGTTTTTATATATCCTGGTGAGCATGAGCGAACTTACCGCCGCTGCGGTGTACGTTCAGCACTGGTTCCCGGAAATTCCTCAATGGGTGAGCATTACCGCTTTTTTCCTGCTGATTAACGCAATTAACCTGACCGCCGTGCGCATTTATGGCGAGGCTGAATTCTGGTTTTCAATAATAAAGGTGTCGGCAATTATCGGGATGATTATTTTCGGCTCGTACCTTCTCATTAGCGGTACGGCCGGCCCGGACTCGCATGTGTCCAACCTGTGGGTTCACGGCGGTTTTTTCCCGCATGGGGTGCATGGCATGTTCATTGCGCTTGCTGTGGTTACCTTTTCTTTCGGGGGTCTTGAACTGGTGGGAATTGCCGCGGCCGAAACTGAAAACCCGCAAAAAACCATACCCAAGGCAATCAACCAGGTGCTGGTGCGGATTCTTATTTTTTATGTGGGGGCCCTTTTGGTGCTCTTGTCCCTTTACCCTTGGGACCAGATAGGCATAGTGCCTCAGGACGTTCCGTGGGAAGAGTCGATGGCGGCGAGCCCGTTTGTGAAGATTTTCAGCAATATCGGAATTCCATCGGCCGCGCATGTGCTCAATTTCGTGGTGCTTACGGCCGCCCTCTCCGTTTACAACTCCGGCGTGTTCTGCAATTCGCGCATGCTTTACGGCCTTGCCCTGCAAGGCAATGCCCCCAAGGCTTTTATGAAGCTTTCCTCCCGCGGCGTGCCTGTGTGGTCGATCATGGTTTCATCGGCCGCCACCATGCTTTGCATCTTGCTGAATATGATCATGCCCGAGCGCGCTCTGGCCATTCTGGTTTCGCTGGTGGTTGCCGCCCTGGTCATCAACTGGGCCATGATCTGCATTACCCACATCAAGTTCCGCATAGCCAACCTTAAAGCCGGAACCAATCTGGTGTTCAAGTCAATTGCCTATCCTTTCAGCAACGTTATCTGTTTGCTGTTCATACTGACCATTTTCTATATTCTTTGGATTACCGGTCAGGAGATGGTGGTAATGGTCGCCCCCTTCTGGGTGATGTTTGTTTGCGCGGGATATTTTTTCAAGCAATTTGTTCTGCGTGTCCTTAACAAGGATAAGCCCTGCTGACGGCAGTTGATTTTGACAGGCTTGTGTAGCCGTTAATTTGTGCCGCTGTTGTGTGTGTTGTCTGGGTAAGCGGATGGGAAAGCAGTTCAAACCGCGCTCGCTGCGCCTTCTTTTCATATGGCTTCTTGTCTTGAGCC
>CAZDJL010000223.1:2286-2980 GCA_964505745.1 uncultured Desulfovibrionaceae bacterium
ATTATTGTTTTCATTTCCATTTTCAATGCCAGCATGCCCGAAATGCTGGAAAATGCTGAAAATCAATACCTGAACAAACAGATGGATGTGGTTGGCGGGGTGCTGGAAAGCTCGCGCAGCAAGCTTTTTCTGCTTGCCGAGGATACGGCCATATGGGAAGAAACCTTCCAGTATGTAATGGGGCGCAACCCCGGCTTCTTTCGCAACAACTGGCCGGCCACTTCTTTAATCGAGGCGTTCAATCTGAATTTTGTCATATTTAAGGACAATAAGAACAACGATCTTTTTTTCGAGTTTTACAATCAGCAGACAGGGAAAAAGCTGGAACAGCCGGAAGGCCTCAGCGCGTTTTTAAATACACTGGCGGGGGAAGTGCTTGAAAGCTACCGGCATGTGTCTGAAAACAGTTCCCGGCCTGCTGTGTTCGGCAAGGCCGGTCTGATAATCTATGATTCCAGGGCCTATTCCATTGCGGTAATGCCGGTCGTGCCCAGCCTGGATTCTCCAACCCCTGGCGGGGTGCTGATTTTCGGCAACCTTCTTGACAACTCCTATATGAAGGAGCTGACTCATTACCCAGACGTTGATTTTGAAATATCGCCCTTGGAAAACCCGCCTGCGGGCGTGCGCGCGGAAGGAAGCATAAGCCATAAGGAAGACAACCTGATTTCAAGCAGCATGCTTCTTGAAGACA
>CAZDJL010000224.1:0-2970 GCA_964505745.1 uncultured Desulfovibrionaceae bacterium
CTGAATGCTGCTGATTATGGTACACCTCAAACGCGCATTCGAGCCTTTATTTTAGGGTGGAAACATGAATTTGAAAAAAAGGTGCCTTTCCCCCCCAAGCCTACCCACTCTCGGATCAAAAATCATCTGTGCTTAAAACCTTGGATTACCGTACACGATGCCATAGGCGATCTTCCCGCGCCGGAAGGAACGGAAATACGGGACAACTCTGCTCCGCTCAACCTGCACTTCGGGCGTAACCCCACAGAAAAAAGTAAACTGCGGTATCGCGCAATTCCTCCGGGCGGCAACCGATTTGATCTACAAAAAAATGCACCGGAACTAACCCCTGACTGCTGGATACGCAAAACCAGCGGCGGAACAGATCTGTTCGGTCGCCTATGGTGGGACAGGCCCTCTGTGACCATTCGCACGGAATTTTTCAAGCCGGAAAAGGGAAGATATCTACACCCTGAGCAACATAGGCCTATTACGCACAGAGAAGCAGCCCGCTTGATGGGCTTTCCTGATGACTTTCAATTTTCCGGAACTAAGATTGAAATTGCCAAACAGATAGGAAATGCGGTCCCTCCCCCTCTAGCCGGAGCTGTAGCCCGCCATGTCAAATCGCTTATGGACGGATGGTTCGGTTCAGTTCTTTCTGTGCCGCACATCATGACAGATGTTGCAGAGTGTCGTGAGGTTGTCGGAGGCATTTAAACCGCCTTCGGCATGCGGCTTTATATGGTGCACCTCCAGATGGCGCGGGTCTGAGCGATTCCATTCCGTATTTGTCCAGCCGCAATCTTGGCAGGCATAATTATCCCGCACCAGTACAGCCCTGTAAACAGATTCCGAAATTTTTCTGTCATGCTCCGGCGATTGCCTGTCTTCCTCTAAGACATATATTCCCACCGGCAAATCCGGGCGTCCGGTAAAACGGGTCATGACCGGCCAGCCGAATTCAGTGCGTAATTCTCGTGTTCTGCGCGCCCATTCGGTTTTATCCCCGGCTACATAGCGTAACTCTTCGCCTGATATCTCCATCCCGACAAAGCTGCGAAAGTATTTTAATAACTTATCACGAACGCTCAGGCCTTTAGCTTTGCGGATATCATTGGCTACATTCCAGCGGTGCGCCGCTTCCCGGTCTTCTTTATCAGAAAGCAGAATATATTGATCCGGTTTTAACCGTGATTGTTCATTACCAAAAAGTTCAACAATTTCTTCTTGCTCCATATTTTTAAGAGTAACTCCGGTGAGTATCTTCCAGCCGAGTTGTACTCGCAGCTCACGAATCCGACGGGCATATTCTGAAATACCGGCGACAACCATCAGCTCTTCACCGGAAAGGACAATACCCACATATTTTTGCATGTACGCGAGGATCCGTGCTCTGGCACTGCAGATGTCCGGTCCATGAATAAGAGAGCTACCCAAGCTCTGTAATAATTTGGTCGCAGGAACAAGCTCTAACACTTGTATTCGCAATTCGCTGCTTTTTAAATGCTCCTCAAAATTTTCGAGCAGCTCTATCAGTTGCAATCGATACTCTTCAGCGGTTCCCGACGTTGCATGCTTTGCCACTTACAACCCTCTTCGTTATTCTTTCCCTAGAAAAGTTGTCATACGCCGCATCAGTAACTCAATATCTCTCATTTCACATTGCCAAATTACTAAACACCGATATCCTAATTCTTCAAGAGCAGCAATATTGCGCATATCGCGCTCCCGGTTACCCTCTATTTTGGCTGACCAAAACTCTGTTCTTGTTGCGGGGGCAGTCGCCCGACTGCACCCTTCATGCCCATGCCAAAAACACCCGTGAACAAAAATAACAGCCTTATAGCGGGGCAGCACAATGTCCGGCTTCCCCGGCAAGCTTTTTATGTGCAAACGGAAGCGGTAGCCCAATTTATGCAACAAAGACCGCACAAGAATTTCCGGCTTGGTATCTTTGCCTTTCACTTGTGCCATATTGCGGCTGCGTTTTTCCGGACTGATTTTATCCATAAAATATTTAAACTCGCTCCCCCCCCCTACCCCTCAATACACGCATACGCGTTGTGGTCGTGGATGGATTCCATGCTTTCCACTTCCACTTTGTAGCGGGCTACCTGGGGGTGGTTGGCCAGTTCGCGGGCGGCCAGGCGGACCACGTCCTCCACGAAGCGGGGGGCGGCAAAGGCGGCTTCGGTCACGAATTTTTCATCCTCGCGCTTGAGCAGGGGGTAAACGGGCGAGGAGCCGGCCCGTTCGGCCAGTTCCACAAATTCTTCGATCCAGGCGAAGCCTTTCATGTCCAGGGTGAGGCGCACCATGGCGCGCTGGCTGTGCGCGCCTTCGCAGCTGATGGCCTTGGAGCAGGGGCACACGGTCATGACCGGCACTTCGACTTCCAGAATGAAGTGCGGCCCCTCGGCGCCTGCGCGCATTTCCCCGGTCAAGCAGCATTTATAGCCGATGATGCTCTCGGCGCCGGACACCGGAGCTTTTTTGGTGATGAAATAGGTGAACCGGAATACCGCGTAGGCCTTGCCGGCCTTCAGCCGGGTTTTCACGTCCTTGAGCAGGGTTTTGATGCTCTGGTAGGAGAGCTCCTCGCTCCAGCCCTCCAAGGCCTCGATAAAGCGGCTCATGTGCGTGCCTTTAAATTGCGCGGGGAGTTCCACGCCCAGGTCCACCCTGGCCACGGTGTGCTGGCGGCCCTGCCGGCGGTCGCTGACCACCAGAGGCAGCCGAAAATCCTTCACGCCCACGCGGTCAATGCTCATGGGCACGGAGGCTTTGTCGTTTTGAACATCAAGCATATTTTTACTCGGATAGTACTTTATTTTAAAAGGTAGCGTCGGCAGGCCATAAGCTTTGCTTCGCGCTTATTTCACGCCAACGGATTGTTTTGGGTTACGCTTAAACTCCCTGTCCTTCAAGCCGGCCCCGCGCGGCTCAAAAAACAACATCTCCCCCGTACACCCCAATAAGGGTTCAGGA
>CAZDJL010000225.1:0-2951 GCA_964505745.1 uncultured Desulfovibrionaceae bacterium
CTCCGCCTGATTATGGGCCTGGCTAAACCGGACCGGGGCGAAATTCTGATTTTTGGAAAACCCCGCATAAGCGAGGCGGATTTTAAAGAGGTGCGCAGGCGCATAGGCTTTGTGTTTCAAGATGCCGACGACCAGCTGTTCTGCCCCACCGTGGAGGAGGACATTGCCTTCGGGCCTCTGAACCTGGGTTTTTCGGCAAAGGAAGCCCGTGAAACCGCCGCCGAGGTGCTGGAAAAAATAGGCCTGCCCGGTTACGGGCAACGCATCACCTACAACCTTTCCGGCGGTGAAAAAAAGCTCATTTCACTGGGAACCGCCATCGCCATGCGCCCGGACATGCTCATTCTGGATGAACCCACAGCGGGCCTGGACCGGCATGCGGAAGAAAGGCTGATCCAAATTCTGGCCGAGCTGAACCTGCCCTGCCTGATCGTCTCCCACGATCAAAACTTTCTCGCCGCCACAACCACCAGCCAGATGACGCTCCCTCCGCGAAAAATGCAGCCGCAGGAGCTTTCTGTTTAGGGCACGCACATGCCCCCGGCTCTTTTCCAGCAATTTTACAGCCGCGGCATTTGCGTGTATGGTTATGCTACGGAAAAATCAATGAATGAACATAAAAACGCACATATAGAATTGCTTCCCCCGGAGCTGCAAAACCAGATTGCAGCGGGCGAGGTGGTTGAACGCCCTTCCAGCGCAGTGAAGGAGCTGGTTGAAAACAGCCTGGACGCCGGGGCCTCCCAAATAGATGTTTGCCTGGAGGAAGGCGGCCTGGGCCTGATCAGCGTGTCCGACAACGGAACAGGCATCCCTGAAGCGGAGCTTGACCTGGCCGTGACGCGCCACGCAACCAGCAAGCTAAAGTCATATGCCGATCTTCTGCGCATTGCCTCGCTGGGTTTCAGAGGGGAAGCTCTGCCAAGCATCGCCTCGGTTTCGCACTTCCGCCTGACCTCCGCCTACACAGATAGCGAAGGGCATACGGAACAAGCGGCGTTTATCGAACTTGAACACGGCAAAGCCAAAAGCCGGGGGCCAGACCCTCTTTCGCAAGGCACACGGGTGGAAGTGCGAGAGCTGTTCGCCAGCGTTCCGGCCCGGCTGAAATTTTTGAAAACCCCGGCCACCGAACTTAAACGCTGCCAGGACATGCTTTCCCGCATGGCCCTGGCCTGGCTGGATGTGGGGTTCAGCTTGCGCTCGGGCGGCAAAGAACTGCTTAATTTCCCGCCCCGGCAAACACTTCCGGACCGGCTGGCCCTGCTTTGGCCCCCAAATGTTACGGAGCAGCTCAAGAGCTTGGCCTTTACCCGCGACGGCCTCCATGCCCGCGGCCTTGCGGCCGGGCCCGATGTGGCCCAGGCAAAACCCGACCGGATGCTGTTTTATGTGAATGGACGTCCGGTTCAGGACCGCATGCTGATGGCAGCGGTGCGCGACGCCTACAAAGGCAGCCTGCTTGGGCGGGAATATCCGCAAGTAGCGCTGTTTTTGGAGCTTCCCGCCGAAGAGGTGGACGTGAACGTGCACCCGGCCAAAACAGAAGTCCGCTTCCGGGATGAACGGGCCGTTTTTTCTCTGGTGCGCAGGGCAATAGAAACAGCTTTGCAAAAATTTGACCCGCTGGACGGTTTCAGCCCTTCCGCAAGGGAAGCGGACTGTCTGCCCTGGGCTGCCGCACAGGAAAAAAATCAAAACAAATTGCCCGCAGCCTACCCGCCTGCGCATGCCGCTTCGCCAAGGCCCGAAGGCTTTTGGGGCGAAGCCGACCAAAACCGCATCTTGCCCGGCAGCCACACAGAAGCAGGCTGGAGCGCGTTTACTGCAAGCCCCCCGGCTCATGCCAGCCCACAGCCGTATTCCGAGCCAGATCTTCAGGCAGCCGCGAAAATAAACTTCACCCCTTCAGGCCCTTCTGCTGCAGACAATGCGAGAATACGCCCCGCCCCCTGCCTGCAAGAGCCGGCTGCGGGCGAATACAGCTTCCCCAATAAAACCGCCTCTGCCGCCAGCCCGGAAGAGTTTGAATATCTGGGGCAGATCAGCCTCTGCTATCTGCTGGTGCGCCACAAGGAAGAACTGATTATTCTGGATCAGCACGCCGTGCATGAAGCCGTTCTGCACCATCGCCTGAAGCAGGGAGTTATGCGGGGTGAAAGCCAAATTCTGGCAAGCCCGCTGGAAATTCCCCTGCATGCCAGCGAATTGGAGCGCTACCGGGCCGTTGCCGCAGAACTTGCGAACATGGGATACGAAGCGGAGCTTTCCAGTGAAGGAGACAGGCTTTATTTAAAAAGCATTCCGGCCATATTCGGAGCCGCCCAGGCCAAAGAGCTGGTGGCAAAAAGCCTTTTGGGCCAGGAAGACAACCTTCACGATTTATGGGCGATGACAGCCTGCAAAGCCGCCATAAAAGCCAATTGCGCACTCACCTCAGATGAAGCGATAGAGCTGGTGAGGCTTTGGGCCCATACCCCGGAGGCCAGGTTCTGCCCTCACGGCAGGCCCACAGGGGTAAAGCTGGGCGCAGCCGAACTGGAAAGAATGTTCAAACGCAGGCCCTGAACTTCTTGCAAACGGCCTTGCCGGAAAAATTTGTTGCCTGCATGTAAAACAGGCCCGCTCCAAACCCGTCCTCCCCACAACAGCCAGCCCCGGAATGAAGCCCGCGCTGAATCCTTGTTCCGGCTCTTTATAACATTGCATTTTAACACTATACATCCAGATAAAAAGCTCAGGCTTTGCAAGGCCCGCAGAGTTGCCGAGGGGCACTGCATCTGTTAAGCGGCAATCTCAAAGTAAAACAGTTCTGGGAGAGGCTGACCTCAAGCCGCTTTCTCCAGCGTTTAACGGAAAACTGTTCCGCCTTCAGGGCGGGGCCATTCCCCTTTTTCCCCTGCGCCATTTTTACTTTGCAATTGAATATTGAAATATTATGGGATATTCTG
>CAZDJL010000226.1:0-2936 GCA_964505745.1 uncultured Desulfovibrionaceae bacterium
GAAAGGATTTGCACTTCCAGGTGGTTGAAGTCGCGGATGCGCTGCTCAATAAGCTCGCCTTCGTCCTTGAAGTTTCTCAGGGCATAGTTTCTGATGCGCCGGTAAACGGAGCGGAACATGGCGATGTCCTGCACTTCCTCAATGCCCATGCCTCCGCCTCCGGCCGAGGCCTTTACCATTATTGTGGGCTGGGCAAGGCCGCCCTGCAACTGGAAGTCAAACAGGTTCTGGGCGATGTGCTCGGCTTCCATTTCGTTGTAGATGGGCTTGTCCGAACCGGGGATGGTGGGCACGCCAAGAGAGCGGGCCAGGCGTTTGGTGTTGATTTTGTCGCCAAGCTCCCGGATTACCCTCCATGAAGGGCCGATGAAAATGAGCCCGCGTTCGCGCTGGGTTACCCTGCGGGCGAAGCGGAAGTCTTCGGCGAAAAAGCCGTAGCCCGGGTGCACCGCCGTTGCCTCGGACGCGTCCGCCACAGCCATCAGTTCGTTTGCATCGTGATACGACGACACCCGGTGAACCTCTCCGCCCAGTTCTCTGGCCAGACTCACATGGCCCGAATGGGCGTCTTCTGCGGTGTATACACAGACAAAACCAAGACCAAGTTTCTGGCAGGCCCGCGTAATGCGCATGGCAATTTCGCCGCGGTTGGCTATCAGTACCTTGTGATTTTCCACTTTTATTTCAACTCCTGGGCCGTTAGGCCCAGGCCCCTGGTGGGGCCTGTATTCAGTATGCTTTTTGAAATGTCTGTTTGCTTTTTTTGGCGCGGGAAGGGTATGGACGAACCCATCTCCGGCATAAGGGCTGAGTTTACAGTATTTGGCTGTCTTTTTCAAATATTTGATTATTAAAAAAAACGTCCGGAAATGCCGGCAGGCCGGCGCATTGCGGAAAGAGGGCGGTTTTGTGAGGCCAGCTGCGCCGGGGCAGGCGTTTTCCCTTTGTTCTGTTTGCCAAATTTTTCCAGCCGGGCTGCGCCTGTGGGGTTTTCACTCTTTCTTGTCCTCTTTGCTGCCGCTTGTTGCGAACAGCCTTTGCCTTTGAATTTGACGTTTTTGCACTTCAAGCACAAGTTTGTCAAGCGAGGCTTCCTGCAAGGGGGTGAGATCGATGAACTCGAACCCGGCTACATTCATTTCTTTATTAAGATGCACCAGACGCACGGAGCTGCGCATGATCTTTTTCCGGGAGGCGGACAAAATTTCAATAACGGCTTCCTGCCCGGCAGTCAGATTTTCAATTTCGTCCATCTTGATTGCCATGCCGCTGTAGCTGATGTCCAGAATGGGAAAAGCGCAGCTGAAACCGGACAGCATAGCCACAAGGCCCGGCACTGCCGCACGGTATGCTTCGCGCCCGGAGTCTTCTGGGGGGGTATAATTGAATCGTAAATTCATAGGCCCACAAATACCAATTTAACAGTAAAAATCCAAGGGGTTTTCTAAAAAGATTGCCCGGCGGGTGCGCTGCCCACCTTCAGTTCCAGAATGAACTCGATACGCCTGTTCCGGGCCCTGTTTTCTTCCGTGTCGTTGGGGTAGAGGGGGTTCATGGAGGCGAGGCCGGTTGCCGTGAGGCGGCTGGATTCAATGCCCATGTCCATAAGATAGCGAAGCACGTTTACCGCCCTTAACGACGAGATTTCCCAAAGGTCCTTGAAGCGCCCGCCTGCCGGCTCCACATCGTCGGTGTATCCTTTAATGTTCACATCCTGATTCTTGTTTTTAATCAGGAGGTCCGCCACGGCGGCAAGGTTGGCTTGCGCCTGCGGGGAAAGGTCGACACTGCCCTCTTCGAAAAGCACATCGGCGGGAAGGCGGAGGGTGATTCTGCCATTGTCGAAAGTTGCCGCTATGTTGTCGGACTTGCCCGCATCGGTAAGGTAGGTGCGTATTTCGGTGAACAGTTTTTCCTGCTGTTCGATAATCTGCCTTTGCAGGCGGGCGGTGTCGATGATGCTTTCGCTTATCTTGCTGGCGTCCTGGATCCGGCTTACATTTTTGTCTTTCCCCGTAAGCTCGTTTTGCAGCGAGTGGAAAGAACGGACAAAGCGCTCTTTGTCCACGGTGGAAACGGAAAAGAGCAAAATGAAGAACACCAGCATGAGGAGGGCCAGATCCGAGAAGGTGATCAGCCAGCTGATTCCTTCCGAGCGATTTTCATCTTCGTCTTCAAGCGGCCGGTACAGTTCGTTGTTGATATTCATATGCCCGCCTCCGTAAACCTCTAGCCTTTTTTGTAACGTTCCCTGGGGGGAACAAACGAGGACAGTTTGTCGTAAACCAGACGGGGGTTGTTGTTTTCAAGGATACAGCGCGCACCTTCAAAAACTATCTGAAGGGTCAGCTCTTCCTGCATGCTGCGGGAACGAAGCTTTCCGGCAATGGGCAGAAAGATGAGATATGAAAGAATGGCCCCATAGAAGGTGGTGAGAATGGCTACAGCCATTCCGGGCCCGATTGCGTCGGGGTTGCTCAGGTCGCTCAGCATCTGCACCAGGCCTATGAGCGTGCCGATCATGCCGAAGGCTGGCGCATACAGGCCCAGGCGGGTGAAAACTTCAATGTTTATGTTGTGGCGGCGCTTCATAGATGTGATTTCTATGCGCAGCACATCGTGGATAATCTGGGGGCTGGCGTTGTCGGCTATAAGCTGGCAGGCCTTTTTCAGCACGCTGTTCTGCGTGTGGATGTTTTCAAGGGCGAGCAGCCCGTTGCGGCGGGAAATGTTGGCAATGTGCACCATCGTCTCCACCGCCTGCACAGGGGTAATTCCCCGGCCCAGAAAGGTGCGCATCCCGCTACGGAATGCGCCAAGCACCTCTTCCAGCGGAAAGGTTACGCAAATGGCGGCGAAGGTGCCGCCAAACACAATCATAATGCCGGGAAGGTTGATGTAGTGGGATTCTGCCCCGCCCAGGAAGATGGCCACGA
>CAZDJL010000227.1:0-2931 GCA_964505745.1 uncultured Desulfovibrionaceae bacterium
CGAGATCTATCGCTGTGACTGGAGTTCAGACGTGTGCTCTTCCGATCTTAATATCGCTTCCTGATGTTAAGTTTTATGTTTTTTTTATGCTTATGAGGTATAGTGACGTGTCTGACTGTATTTTTTGCGCAATGCAGCGCGGGGAAATTCCTTTTGCGGAAGTTTTTTCCAATGAGTTTTTGTTTGCATTCATGGATATAGGCCCTTTAAACCACGGACACGTTCTTATTGTGCCCAAGGAGCATTACGCCAATATTTTTGAAGTCCCTCCCTCGCTTGGCGCCGAGGTGATAAGCGCCATGCAGGGCATTGGCAAAGCCGTGATGGAAGCCACGGGAGCCGGCGGCCTTAATGTGGTTCAAAACAATTTCGCCCCGTCCGGGCAGGCTGTTTTCCATATTCATTGGCATTTGATTCCTCGCTTTGAGGGTGACGGGCTTCTTAAGTGGACACCAGGAAAATATGAAAATAATAACCAGATGACAAGCCTTGCGGAAAAAATTCGTAAGGCATTAGCATAGTCCTTGAGTATATAAGGTTTTTTTTTGGACAATTGGGTTAGTTGTAAAGGGGGGAATATGGAACAGACAACTTTTACCAAAGCAAGTTTGGTTGACGCAATTTATGATAAAATTGACAGAAACAAAACTGAGGTTAAAGAGTTGGTTGAGGAAATGCTGGAGCTGATGAAGTCCGCGATCAAGAAGGACCATACCTTGATGCTGACCGGCTTTGGAAAATTTGAAGTTTATCACAAACCAACTCGTAAGGGGCGCAACCCCAAAACTGCGCAGGTTATTGTGTTGCCTTCCCGTAAGGTGATCAGCTTCCGCATATCGCGCAAGTTCAGGGGAGAGCTTAACCGGTAACCGGAGCATGGCTGCAAGCAACTTGAAGCTTGGAATGACTTCCGCTCATCCCCAAGAAAACCGCCTGCCGCCGCTTGCCTTGGCCGCGTAAAGCGCCTTATCTGCCTGACGCAGGAAGGCGCTGCTGTCTATCTGGCCGGGCTCAAGCATGGAAATTCCTATGCTGAGGCCCACCTTGCCGTCCGTATGCGCATCGACCTGGTCGATCAGGCGCTGAGCTATTTTTTCAAGAAGCTCAGGGGTGATGTCGGTGGCGAGAACCGCAAACTCATCTCCGCCATAGCGGGCAGCCTGGTCGCGCCCTTGGCGCAGGTTGTTTTGCAGGATGAACCCAAGCTGCTTGAGGATCGTGTCCCCTTCTATATGCCCTTCGGTGTCGTTGATTCGTTTGAATCCGTCCAGGTCCATAAACAGCAGGCCCAGGTTGGGGTGCGCAGGGTGCTGTTTTGCTACCTGGCTTTCCAGAAGGTTGTGGAAATAGCTGTGGTTGTAAAGGCCGGTCAGCCCGTCGCGGATTGCCTGCTGGCGCACTTTCGCCTCCAGGCGTCTGATGCTGGTCAGGTCGCGGCCTACTACCAGGAAGTCCGCCGCCTTGTTGCCAAGCGGGGAAACTATGAATTCGAAAAGGCCCACCCGCTTCTCTTCAATCTTTATTCCCGCCTCAAGAGGTGAGAGTATGATCTCGCCTTTTTTCAGAATGTTCGCATTCCATTCAAGGTCTAAGTTCGCAGGGCGCGAGATGTCGAAAAAGTTTTTGTTGTTCAGGCTGTTCAGCGCCGGCGGCGTCCATGTAATGATGCCGTCGCTGTTGATGGTAAGAACGATGTCCTGCATGGATGTGAAAAGCTGCTCCAAAAAGTCGCGCTGTTTTAAAGCCTGCACTTCCATGCTGCTCACCTCAGACACTGACTGGATGAAGAGAAGCAGGCGCGGCGCCGAGCCCGCCTTGGACTGCCTTAAGGTGGCAAGATAGAGCTGGGGCTGGCCTTTGGGGTTGTGCACGCAAATCAGTTTGCCCACATTCTCACGGATGGATTTGGCAATGAGGCTCGGCCAGCTGTCGTAAAAGTCAAGGTCAAATTTTTCATCTATCAGCTTGGGAATGTTTCCCACATTATCAAGGTTGTCCATGTCGAAGAAATTGATGAACTCCTTGTTGGCGGACACCAGCTCTCCGTTCAGGTCCAGGCTGGCCACGGCTATGGGCAGATCCTCCAGCATGCCTGATTGGGCAATGGCCTTCAGGCGGTTGTTGTAATAGCTGCCCAGGGAATGGTTAATGAAGCTCAGGTAGGCATTGAAAGTCTGGAGTTTCTGGCCCATGATCAGATTCTTGGGTATGAGCAGCTCACCGTAATTTTTGTTCTTTATATTGAAGGGAAAGGAGTTTTTTCTGTAGCTTTTCTGGGTCCAGTCTTCCATGGGAAGGGGGCCGCACTGGCTGATCATTCCCTCATTTGAGGTGAAGAACAGGTAATTGTTGTTGTGCGGCAGTTTTAGGGCGAGATCCCAAGTCGGGATTTGCCAGAATATGGACAGATGATTGCCAAGCGCCTGTGCAAGCGTTGGCAGGTCCTGGGCTGTATCCGCCAGGTCCAGTGCAAGAAAATAGTAGTCTTTCAGGCTGCTTAGCGAAGTTTCATAAAGGCGTTGGTCGGGTGGCGTTTCCGATATGTCCAGCTGAACCAGAATTTCCCTGAAGTCGGAGAGAGTTTCCAGCCGGAGTTCTTCCACCTCCAAAGGATTTTGGATGTTAAGGCATGAACACAAAATGAGTTCAAAGTTGAAGAGGTCTTCCGGCGATGCGTTTTGGCCTTGAATCAGTTCGCTCCATCTGGTGCTCAGGGCCACAGCCAGGGTCAACGGCTCGTTCTTGGGCAGGTTGATTGCCGGAGTATGGTGCAGGCGCATGGCCCTCGCCACCTCTTCGGGCAGATCCCAGGCATCGGCTAAAATCTGACTCATTTCCGGGTGGGTGAGCCCCCATGTGCGGTTTTCGGTTTTCAGCTGCGCTGTGCAGAAATCAATAAGGCTGTCGTGGTCATTCAGGCAGACAGGGCAG
>CAZDJL010000228.1:0-2926 GCA_964505745.1 uncultured Desulfovibrionaceae bacterium
TGCGGACAAAAACTCCAACAAATTTATTGCGGCCCCGCAGCATTTCAACGTGAAGGGCAGGCGCACCCTGACCTGAAAAAGCCCCTTGCGCCCGGGCAAAGCCTCCATTGGCCGCGCTTGTTGCAAGCAGGCAAAACTGCCTTTTGCCGCGCAATCCGCGCCTGTCATCACCAGCTTTGCCTCTCCGGCGCAAAATCCGTGTCAGCCCCGCATACGCAGAAGAATTCCCGGCACAGTGTCGGGAGGGCGCTTGCGGTATTCCAGGCAGGTAATACTCCCGGTTTCAAGCCAGGGCGAAAGGGCGCAGGCTTCTTTTACCGCCCTCAACACCTGCCCAAGCCCTGCCAGGTTCAAAACAGGCGCAGCCTCCTCAAAAGGAATTTCCCCCTGCACCGCCACCCGCAAGCTCATTTCCCCGTTCAGGCACAGCCCGGTTATAAACGCCCCGCCAATTTTGGGCCAAACACCGCTAATCAGCATTTTTTCAAGCTTCTGCCCCTCTTCCTGAATAAGCAGAAGCTCCTTGTCGCGCCCCAAAAAACCAGCCCAGGGAATATGCATCCAGGCCCGCACCCCGCCGGTTTCCAACGAGCGGACGTGCGACTTCTGAATGGCGGTCAGCTCACGAATTTTCCCGCCAGCCTCGGGGTCAAGCCCGGAAAGGAACTTGCCTTCCCACAGCCCGAACAGCAAAGACACACCCTGCTCGCCTCTGCTTACAAACTCATCGGGAAACGGCTCCCCCAGCTTAAAATATGGGGGCTTTTCCAGTTCACCCGTTTTTTGCAGGCCTGCAGAGCCAAACTCCTCCAGCAAAAATTCATCCCAGGCCGTGTCGCACGCGCCGCGCATGGAGGTGTAGGCCTGCACCTCCACGGCTCCAGCCGTGCCATGCAGCTGCTTAACAAATTTCAGTAAAATTTCCGGTTCAAGCCCGTCAATGCGCATAAGCAGACGCTGCCCCGGCCTCGCTTCGAAAGGGAGCCGGGCGGAAAGAACAAATCCACCCACTTCCACCCAAAAAAGGCCGGAACCAATATCCTTAAGCACTTCGCCTTCCACTTCCTGCCCCAGAACGTGGCTTGCCCTAAACTGGCGGCGGCGCTTTTCAGAACTGAAATCACGCTCCCCGCCTTCAAATCCAAAACCGTTTCCGCTTCCTACCCGCATTTTGTCAAACCTTGTGTAATTGCTTAAGCCCAGGCTTTTTGCTAAGGATAATGTTAATTACGCAAACCCGCAACCGGGAGAGGGCAGATGACTACTCCTTATCAAAACAC
Source organism: uncultured Desulfovibrionaceae bacterium (assembly GCA_964505745.1). Taxonomy (GTDB): domain Bacteria; phylum Desulfobacterota; class Desulfovibrionia; order Desulfovibrionales; family Desulfovibrionaceae; genus RGIG1962. Next base: position 1,281 of record CAZDJL010000228.1, read on the forward strand.
TTATTGGGTAAAGCCGGGCAGCCTGCTTGCCGGGTGCTACCCCGGCGCTCCAACCCCCGACCTGATCCCCGCCCGCCTGGAGGCCCTGGCGGACGCCGGCGTAAGTGTTATTATAAGCCTTATGGAGTCCACCGAATGCTATTCCGACGGCACCCCTCACGTTCACTACGATGAAGACTTCCTGCTTCTCACCCATAACCGCCAGATTGACGCAAAATGGCTGCACTTCCCCATTCCCGACTATGGCGTGCCCAAGCCCCGCCAGATTTTAAACATACTTGACAGCATTGACCGGGCAATTGAAGAGGGCGAAACCGTTTTTGTGCATTGCTGGGGCGGCAAGGGCCGCACAGGCACGGCAGTAGGCTGCTGGCTGGCCCGCCACGGCGACGCCTCTCCGCTTGACACCATAGTTGCGTTGCGCAAAAACTGTGAAAATGCGGCTGATCCATCGCCGGAAACAGAAGAGCAGGCAGATTTCATTTGCAACTGGAAAAAGGGCCTGTAGCCCGCCTGTGTTGTTTTTAACCCATTATGCCGTGTGGAAAACCACACAAAAAACAAAAAGAACACACCCTCCCACCTCTGCCCTTTATAAGAAAGACAAGCAAAATAAGCTTGTTATGCAAAAACAAAGTTTGGCACATCCCTTGCTTTAGGGGAAAGCAACGGGGAGACTCCCGCATGAGGGAAGAAAAATGTACCAGACTACAATTAAAAACAAAATCGTAAGCTCGGGAATAGGCCTGCACAGCGGCAAGCTGGTTGAACTCGCCTTGATTCCCGCTTCTGAAAATACAGGCATAGTATTCCACATTCACACTGAAGACGGAGTGCGCGAACTCAAGCCCAACCCCAAACTGGTGATTGCCACCGGCCTGGCCACCACTCTCGGCATGGACGGCGCTTCGGTAGCAACCGTTGAGCATCTTATGGGAGCTTTGCGCGGCCTTGAAATAGACAACATCATTGTCGAAATCAGGGGCGGTGAAGTGCCGATCATGGACGGCAGCGCCGCGTCATTCGTGCTGCTGATTAAAAGCGCCGGAATCAGCCGCCAGAAAGCAGCCCGTAAAGTGGCCAAAATCATTCGCCCGGTAAGCATTGAACGGGACGGCAAATGGATTAAGGCCGAGCCTTATAACGGGTTGCGCATCAATTACACCATCGATTTTGCACATCCGACCATCGGAGTGCAGAATATGGAGATTGAAGTGACCCCGGAAACTTTTAAAGATGTGCTGGCCAAGGCCCGCACCTTCGGGTTCCTCAAGGAAGTTGAATACCTGAACAAGAACGGGCTCGCCCTTGGCGGGTCGCTCGACAACGCCGTGGTGCTTGACGACTACAGCGTGCTGAACCAGGACGGGCTGCGCTTCCCCGACGAATTTGTGCGCCACAAGATTCTTGACTTCATCGGAGATATGGCCATGCTGGGCATACCGCTGGAAGGCTATTTTGAAGTGCACTGCTCCGGGCACGGCCTGAACAACGAGTTTTTGCGCCGCGTCTATGAAAACCGTGAGCTCTATCTCGATGTGGTTACCGCGCGCGTGCCCGGTTCCGGCGAATCCCGCGAGAAAGAAGCTGCCGAACTCCCCAATCTGGTTGGGCAGGCAGTCTAGGTTTTTATTTCTTTCCTGAAA
>CAZDJL010000229.1:0-2137 GCA_964505745.1 uncultured Desulfovibrionaceae bacterium
CCCCACAAATTTGTTCCAGTCTCTTTACATCGGGCCATGAATAGCTATTCTGAGAAATAGCAAAAACTATGCGGAGCTTAAATGTCAAACCAGGAACATAAACAGCCGTTGGCAGACATTGCCTCCAGGCTTGCTGCCCAACACAACTCCAACAGTCGCTTGCGCTACGGCAAATGCAAGCGCCTTCCTGCCGACCTGATCGGCCAAACCAGGGAGACTTGAAATGCAGAAACGTTTCTTCCTCTTCAGCCTTATTTCCTTTTTCGCCATAATGGCGTCTGCCGCAAAAGCCGACAACCTGCCGGATTTCACCACGCTGGTAAAAGACGCCGGACCAGCAGTGGTAAACATCAGCACTGAAAAAACCGTTGAACAAAGCGCTTCGCCTTTTGCGTGGAACTTTCCCAAGGGAAGCCCCTTTGACAATTTTTTTAAGCAATTCGACATCCCGGGCGGAAACGGGCAGCCCCTTACCAGAAAAGAAAAATCTCTTGGTTCAGGCTTCATCATTTCCCAGGACGGGTATATAGTAACCAACAACCATGTTGTGGAAAACGCCACAAGCATTACAGTAAACCTGCAAGGCAAGAACAACAAACTCATCTCCACCACTGCCGAAGTAGTGGGAACCGATGCTGAAACAGACCTCGCCCTGCTCAAGGTGAAACAGGATTTCGACCTGCCCTACCTGGAATTTGGCGATTCTGACCAGATTGCCGTGGGCGAATGGGTTATAGCCATTGGCAACCCCTTTGGCCTTGATCATTCCGTAACAAAAGGGATAATCAGCGCAAAAGGGCGCAACATTCAGGCCGGGCCTTTCGACAGTTTTTTGCAGACGGACGCCTCCATCAACCCGGGTAACTCCGGCGGCCCGCTAATTAACATGAGCGGCAAGGTAATTGGCATAAACACCGCGATTATCGCGTCCGGACAGGGCATAGGCTTCGCCATACCCAGCAACATGGCCAAAGAAGTCATCGGCCAGCTGCGCACGGACAAAACCGTGAAACGGGGCTGGCTTGGCGTGCAAATTCAAAAGGTTGACGAGTCGGCCGCCAAGGCCCTGGGCCTTAAAGAGCCCATTGGCGCGCTGGTTGGCGAAGTTTTTCCCGACGGCCCTGCGCACAAAGCCGGAATAAAGACCGGCGATGTGATTATCAGGATTAAAGGAGAGGACGTGGCCGACAGTTCCGACCTCCTGCACAAGGTGGCGGCCCTGAAACCCGGCACAAAAGTGTCCGTTGTAGTCTGGAGAAACGGCAAAGAGCGTGAAACTTCACTCACCCTTGGCACAAGAGATCTGAACCGCACAGTCCAGGCAGCCCTGCCCGGCAACCCGGCGGAAGGCACCCTTGAGGCGAAGCTTGGCATAAACATCCGCCCCCTGGCTAAAGAAGAAGCCAGAGCCCTTGGCGATGAAGGCGGAAACGGGCTTTTGGTCATCAGCGTGGACGCCGACAAACCCGCGGCGGAGGCCGGACTGCGCGAAGGCGACATTCTGCAGACCGCCAATTTGCAGGAACTGCAAAGCGTTTCCGACTTGCAGAAGATAATAGAGCAAGATGCCGTGAAAAAAGGCGCGGTGATGTTCAAGGTTCTGCGCAACGGGCAAAGCTTTTTCCTGGCCGTTCCGCTTGACAAATAAGTATTGAACCGTTCATCCCAGGCTGGCCCGGCTTTAAACAGGGCCGCGCCAGCCGCACATATTGCGATTTTACAGGAGTTATTGTGCAAACAGCCCTCACCCCAAGAGAGATAGTATCCGAGCTGGACCGTTTTATCATCGGTCAGGACAAAGCCAAAAAAATGGTCGCGGTGGCCATGCGCAACCGCTGGCGCCGCCAGTTGCTGGACCCGGCCCTGCGTGACGAAGTGGCCCCTAAAAACATAATTATGATCGGCCCCACCGGTGTGGGCAAAACAGAAATTGCCCGCCGCCTCGCCAAGCTCTGCTCCGCTCCATTCCTGAAAATTGAAGCCACCAAATATACAGAGGTGGGCTATGTGGGCCGCGATGTTGAATCCATGGTGCGCGATCTTATGGAAATAGGCATAAATCTCGTGCGCGCGGAAGAAAATGAAAAAGTTAAGGTTAAAGCTCAGGAAAGAGCGGAAGAACGCCTGCTCGACCTGC
>CAZDJL010000229.1:2147-2921 GCA_964505745.1 uncultured Desulfovibrionaceae bacterium
CCCGCCCCCTCCCCCCCACGCCTACTCGCATCCGGGTGCGGAGCCGTCCGCGGATAGCACCAGGGAAAAACTGCGCGTACTTCTGCGCAACGGCCAAATGAACGAACGTGAAGTTGAAATGGAAATAGAAGCCGGCGGGCAGCAGATTGAGCTTTTCGCCATGCCCGGCATGGAAGACATGGGCTCGCAATTCCAGGACATTTTCAACAAAATCTCCCCTTCCCGCCGTAAACAGCGCCGCATGAGGGTGAGCGAAGCCTTTGAAATCCTGGTTCAGGAAGAAAGCGAACGCCTGATCGACCATGACAAGGTGGCTGAACTGGCCCGTGAACGGGTGGAGCAGACAGGGATCATCTTTATCGACGAGCTGGACAAAATCGCCACTTCAGGTGAAAACCAGCGCAATTCAGATGTTTCCCGCCAGGGGGTGCAGCGGGACCTCTTGCCCATTGTGGAAGGAAGCGCGGTAAAAACCAAGCATGGCATGGTTCGCACCGATCATATTCTTTTCATCGCGGCAGGGGCGTTCCACTTCAGCAAGCCGTCCGACCTGATTCCGGAACTGCAAGGCCGTTTCCCCTTGCGGGTTGAGCTGTCTGCCTTGGGCAAGGACGATTTTTACCGCATACTCACCGAACCCAACAACGCCCTCACAAAGCAATACAGCGCGCTGCTCGGAACCGAGGGTGTGACGGTAGAATTCTCCGATTCTGGGCTTAAAGAGGTGGCCGTGGTTGCCGAATACGCCAACCATGAAATGGAGAATATCGGAGC
>CAZDJL010000230.1:0-2912 GCA_964505745.1 uncultured Desulfovibrionaceae bacterium
TTGGCTGCCGCGCGCAAGTCAAACACATCGCGCCACTCTTCGCCGCTGGTTTCACGAAGCCGGTCGAAATTTTTGTCTTCAAGCAAAAACACTCCGCCGCACTTGGGGCATGTGTAGTGCAGCTCGTCCATGCCATAACGCTGGCTGCAGCCCAGGCAGAAATATTCCATGTTGCCGCGGTGGGCGGGAAAAGCATTGGCCTGACTCAAGTTCATTGTTACTCCAGATCGGTTGATTTTACAGACAAATGTTAATAACAGACTATTCGGCAAGAGCCAATATCTTTAAGCCCGCGCCATACAGGCGGAAGGAAGCGGACCTTTCAGAGGCCGACTGCCCACCCGCGCATGAACAGCGCAGCCGGGCAAACGGGCAAGGGACAAATCACTCCGCCCACCGGCGGCCCGCGGCCCCGGTTTCAGTCAAAGGCGCATGGGGCTTACCATAGTTCCGGCTCTGTAAAAAAACGGTTTCCCGCGGCTTCAGAGGCCGGAAGAACAGAGGTGATGGTCTTGCGCCCCCAAAGCTTTCTGCTCCCGGCCGGATCATTCCACCCCGCCGCTGGAACGGATTACTTCAACTACATGCGGAAGTTTGCGAATCATGTCTATGGTTTGGTAAAGCTGGGCCACATCGGTCACTTCAAGGGTGAAGTCGATCAGGGTTTTTCCGTCCACCTGGGAGCGGATTTGGCCCGAGTCTATATTTATCTTGTTTTTGGCCAGCACGCTGGAAATTGCGGAAAGCACCCCCAGCTGGTTGTCCGCCACAATATTGATGCGGGACGGGTACGGGCGCCCGACCTGACCTTCCCAATACACCGGTATGAGGCGTTCCGGCTCCATTGTGGCAACATTGATGCAATCGGAAGTGTGCACGGTAATTCCCCGGCCCCGGCTGATGTAACCAATGATGTGGTCGCCAGGAATGGGGTTGCAGCAGCGGGCGAAACGCACCAGCACATCGTCCACTCCGGTAATGATTACGCCCTCGGAGGGTTTGGGCGACGAGATGTCCGTTTTTCCCGATTCCGATACCTGCGGGGCTTCTTCCACCTTGGGCAGCAGGCGGTTCAGAACTTTACGCGGAGTGATTCTGGCGTAGCCTACAGCGGAGTAAAGCTCTTCGGTCGATTTGAATTTTAATTCCTTGGCCAGGGCTTCAATTTCCGCTTCTTTAAGTTTCAGGAAGTTGATTCCCAGGCGGCGGCCCTGCTTCTCAAGCATTTCCTTGCCAAGGGAAACGCTGCGCTCCTGCTCTTCCGTGCGGATGTAATTATTGATCAGGGTGCGGGCCTTGGCGGTTTTTACAAATTTCAGCCAGTCGCGCGAAGGGTGGCGGTTCGGATCGGTAATTATTTCTACGGAGTCTCCGCTGCGCAGGCGGGTATTGATGGGCACCAGCTTCCCGTTCACTTTCGCTCCGGCGGTCCTGGCCCCAACCTTGGTGTGGATCTGATAGGCGAAATCCACGGGGGTGGCCCCTTCAGGCAGCTCCAAAACGTCCCCGCGCGGGGTGAACACATAAATTTCATCTTTGAACATGTCAAAGCGCAGGGCGTGCATAAACTCCTTGGAGCTTGATTCCTGCTTCTGCCAATCCAGCAGCTCGTGCAGCCAGGCGAACTGGGCCACGCTTTTCGCGGAAATTTTTGCGCCTTCCTTATAATGCCAGTGAGAGGCAACGCCATGCTCGGCCATGCGGTCCATTTCCCAGGTGCGTATCTGAATTTCAAAGCGCTCGCCCTCTGGCCCCACTACGGTGGTGTGCAGGCTTTGATACATGTTGGCCTTGGGCATGGAGATGTAGTCTTTAAAACGCCCCTGCACCGGCTTCCAGGCGGAATGGGCCAGGCCCAGCACCGCGTAGCAGCTTTTGACCTCATTCACAATAATCCGGAACGCGATAATATCATGCACCTGATCCAGGGTGAGGTTCTGCTGCATCATTTTGCGGTAAATGCTGTATTTATGCTTGATGCGCCCGAAAACTTCACCGCTTATTCCCGCTTCCTGCATCATGGTGTACAGTTCGCCGCGGATGCGCTCAATATATTTGCTGTCCTGCGCATAATTGCGGTCCAGCCAGTCGGTCATCTGGCTGTAAATATCCGGCTTGAGGTACATGAACGAAAGGTCTTCAAGCTCCAGCTTGATGCGGTGCAGGCCAAGGCGGTTTGCCAGCGGCACATAGATGTCCATGGTTTCCTGGGCAATGCGCATCTGCTTCTGGGGCTTCTGGAATTCGAGGGTGCGCATGTTGTGCAGGCGGTCGGCCAGCTTGACCATCAGCACGCGAATATCTTCGGCCATGGCCAGAATCATTTTGCGGATATTTTCGGCCTGGGCTTCTTCTTTGCTTTCAAACTTCATCAGGGAAATTTTAGAAACCCCGTCAACAATCAGGGCCACGTCCTTGCCAAAAAGCTTTTCAATATCCTCCACTGTGGTGTCTGTGTCTTCCACTGTGTCGTGCAAGAGCCCGGAGGCTATTGTCGCCTCGTCCATGCGCATGTCGGCCAGGGTATATGCCACTGCCAGGGGGTGTGAAAGATATGGCTCGCCGGAAAGGCGCACCTGGCCCGCGTGGGCCTGGGCTGCGAAGACGTAGGCCTTCTGCAGAAGGGTTGTGTCCGCATCCTGCTGAATTGAGCGCACCTTGTCTATAATATCCTGAATGCGGATGACCTTGTGCGGCACATGTTTTGCCGGATGGCTGTAAACAGCGGCGGGCGGGACTTTTTCTGATTGCTTTTCCATATCGGTTCTATATAAGCATTTTCCCGTTAAAAGTAAAAGCGGCGGGACTCCAGAAACCATCTTTCAAAAGCAGCCCCGTATTGAATCTGCCGCCTGCCGGCAAGCCCGCCCCATGCCTGCCCGGCTTTTGCAAAGAGACGCCTCGCAGCATCT
>CAZDJL010000231.1:0-2906 GCA_964505745.1 uncultured Desulfovibrionaceae bacterium
GTACGACAACGGCAAATCCCAGGCCATGTATCAGATTCCGCTGTTCATCTTCAGAGGCGAGCAAGACCTCAAGGCTGAGGGAGGAAACCTGTATTCCGCCACCCTGGATTCGGGGGAGGCCATTGAAGGCGCGGCAAACGAGGAGAATTTCGGCAAGATTGTGTCCACTTCGCTGGAGATGTCCAACGTGGACGTGGCGAGGCAGTTTGCGCACATGATCAGCAACCAGCGGGGTTTTCAGTTCAACAGCAAGATTATCACCACATCGGATTCAATGCTGCAAAAAGCTCTGGAGCTTAAGCGGGCGTAAAACATTTCCAAATGGAAAGAACTCCGGTTTTTCGAAGCGGCGCTTCGTGAAGCCGGAGTTCTTTTATTAGAGCATTTTAACTTTGAAAAGGTTGAAATGCTCTGACAGTGCGAAGCACTGTCCGCTGCGTAGGCGTAGGCGGAATTCACTTCCGCCGTTAAGCGCCGGAGCAAGCGTCTCAAAGTCAATCTGCTCTAGAGCACTTTCGTGTTGAACCCTATTCAAGCCCGGGCGGCGGTTCCGCTTCACTGGAAAGCCGGATGTAAAACTCCACTTCATGGGTGGCGCCATCGTCTTTCAGCAAAACCTGCAATCCGGGCTGGGGCTCCCCGTCAACCAGCAGGCGTTTCTGAGAGGGCGAGAGGCTTTCCGGTTCAATGTTTCCATCGTCCTTTTGCTGGATAATGCGAATATTGTAAAGGGTGCTGCGGTATTTGTAAGTCACCGTTATTTCCGGCCAGTCTTCAGGCAAAACCGGCTGGAAGGACAGACGGTTTCCTTCCTGGCGAAGCCCCGCCAGGCTTTCAATAATCAACCGGTACATCCATGCGGCCGCTCCCGTAAGCCAGCTCCAGCCCCCTCTTCCCGCGTGGGGCGGCATGGAGTACACATCGGCCGAAAGCACATATGGTTCCACCTTGTAGGTGTAAAGCCCCTCTTCATCGCGGGTATGGTTGATCGGATTGACCATGTCCAGAAGCTCCCAGGCCTTGTTGCGCTGCCCCAGGGCCGCGAAAGCCATGACCGCCCAAATTGCCGAGTGGGTGTACTGGCCGCCGTTTTCCCGCACTCCGGGCACATAGCCTTTAATGTAGCCCGGTTCAAGGTCGCTTTTGTCGAAGGGCGGGTTAAGGAGCTGAATGATTCCGATGTCGCGCCGCACCAGATGCTCTTCCAGGGATTGCATTGCTTTTTCCTGGCGCCATTCGGCCACGGCCCCGGAAAGCACCGCCCAGCTCTGGCTGATGGAGTCGATGCTGCATTCCGGGTTCTGGGCGGAACCAAGCGGAGTGCCGTCGTCAAAGTAGGCGCGCCTGTACCAGGCTCCGTCCCAGGCGTGTTCCTCCAGGCTGTTGCGCAAGGATTCCGCTTCTTTAAGGCAGCGTTCGGCAAAATCCGTGTCGCGGCGTCTGGCGGCAAGGTGGGCGAAGCGGCGCAGGGTGTGATAGCCGAAAAGGCCGAGCCATACGCTTTCGCCCTTGCCTTCAATTCCCACCATGTTCATGCCGTCGTTCCAGTCTCCCGCGCCAATCAGCGGCAGGCCGTGCCGCCCGCGGGTGAAGCTGTGCCTGATTGCCCTCACGCAGTGTTCGTACAGGGTTTCTTTCAGTGTCGAGGTCAAAGGCAGGTCGTAGTATGATTCCTCGCCGGGGTTAAGGGGGCGTCCTTCCACATAGCGCACGGGCTCATCAAGCACCTCGAAATCTCCGGTAATGCGCACATAGCGTTCCACGGCGGAGGGCAGCCATAAAAAATCGTCTGAACAGCGGGTGCGCACGCCCCTGTTAGCCGGGGGGTGCCACCAGTGCATGGCATCCCCTTCCGGAAACTGGTGCGCCGCGCTGCGCAGGAGGTGTTTGCGAACCAGGCCCGGTTCAGCAAAAATCATGGCCATGCTGTCCTGAAGCTGGTCGCGGAATCCAAATGCCCCGCCGGACTGGTAAAATCCGCTGCGGGCAAAGAAGCGGGAGGCAACGGTCTGGTACATGAGCCAGCCGTTTGCAAGCAGGTTCGCGCCCTGGTTGGGGGTGTTTATCTGGATGCGTTGGAGAATTTCCGCCCAGTAAGCCTTTACGCGGTCAAATTCCTTTTGGGCCGCAGATAAATCGGAATACTGGCTGAGCAGGCCTTGCGCCTCTTCCGCGTTGTTTGCCGCCCCAAGCACGAAGACCAGCTCACGCTCCTCTCCGGGGGCCAGTGCAACCACTGTGTGAATTGCCCCGCATGGGTCGAATCCCGGCCCGGTGCGGCCGGACAGGCTGGTCCGCCCCATTGCTTCCGGTTTGGCTGTGGAGCCGTTGCGCCCTATAAATTCCAGGCGGTCGCCTGTAATTGTGCGATCGGGGAGGTTCACATCAAAAAAGGCGATTTTTCCCGGAAAGTCGATAGCATATGCGTTTTTTGCGAAAATGGCGCCTTTGGAGCGTTCCGGCCCGGTGGAAATGTGCATGGCGTGTTTTGAGCGCAAGTCGCCCAAAACCCACTCCACATAACCGGTGGCCGAAAGCGTGCGCCTTCTTTCGGACTTGTTGGCCAGCTTGAGCCTGTAAAATTTGACTGGGGCTTCCTTGGCCACATACACCCAAAGCCTGCTTTCAATCCCTTCACTCAGGTGCTCGAACACGGAGTAGCCGAAACCGTGACGGATCAGATAGGGTTGGGCGCTTCTTGCCGGGCCCGGGGTTGGGGACCAGAATTTTCCGCTTTCCTCGTCCCGGATGTAAACGGCTTCCCCCGAGCTGTCCGTCACCGGGTCGTTTGACCAGGGGGTAAGCCTGAATTCATGCGCGTTTTCCTTCCAGGTGTATGAGCTGCCCCGTTCCGAGACAATGCAGCCGAAATTCTCATTGGCCAGCACATTGATCCAGGGCGCGGG
>CAZDJL010000232.1:0-2624 GCA_964505745.1 uncultured Desulfovibrionaceae bacterium
CCCGGAAAGGGCAAGCATAATGCTGTATTGCACATCCCCAAACTCCAGCGAATGCAAGCGCTCTCTGGGAGCCACGGCATGAATGGCCGTTGCCGAAACAAAAAGCTTGTTTCCTTCTATTTCGATATTCAGCTCGTCCTTGGCAACGCCGGGCATGTCCAGAAATATATAAAAGGCATTTTCATGCTCAATCACGTCTGAAGCCGGGCTAACCTTGGGCAGGTTTGTCTGCATGAAGTTGCTCATAACCACCTCCGCACCGCCTTATCTGGTTTGAATATGGACGGTTCTGGGTTTCGAGGCCTGAATTTTGGGAAGCGTAATTGTAAGCACGCCATCTTTCATGACCGCTTTGACATTATCCCTGTCAACAGGCACATTGATGTTCACCACTCTGGAAAAAGGCCCGGTGGGGCGTTCCTGGCGGTGATACTTGCCCTGTTTTATCTGAATTTCCCCCTTAATGGCAAGAATGCTGTCCGACAGAGTGAGCTCCACATCTTCGATAGCCGCGCCGGGAATCAGCGCCTTGATGAAAACGGCCTCTTCAGTTTCGCTTATGTTCAGGGGAGGGAAATTGATTTTAGCCCTGAGCATGGAAGAAGGGCTGTCCATTTCAACCAGAAGGCTGTTGATCAGGCGAGGGAAATCGTAAAACGCTCCGAAATCTATAACCATTTTATATCTCCACCCTTAATGATCATTCGCCCGCGCCCTCAAGCGGCCGCGCATCTTCAATCAGAAGCACCGGAACGTCATTGCGCACCGGATAGACAAGGTTGCAGGCCTTGCACAGAAGGCCGCTCCCGTCCGCAGCCGGATTCAAGTCCCCACGGCATTTGGGGCAGGCTAATATTGAAATTATTTCCTCGGCCAAAAGCATACTGTCTCCTGATACCATGCACTTAGATAATACCGGTTATATTGATTGGCAAGCCGGAAGAATTAAAATGTCGCCGAGCTAATGCAACAAAACCGGAGGTTTCTAGCTTTTTTGAGCCTTGGCAAGTTCTCCGGCCCGCGCATATGAAGCGGTAATCGCATCTGCTATATGCCCTTTAACGCCCGTGCGCTCCAAATGCAACGCCCCGGAAATAGTGGTTCCGCCAGGAGAAGCAACCATTTCATAAAGCTCCTGAAAACTGCTTCCCGTGCTTTCCGCAAGGAGGGCCGAACCTTTGGCCGTGGCCAGCACCATTTCCTTGGCCTCTTTGCGGGGAAAGCCAAGAGACACGGCGGCTTCCTCAAACGCCTGCCAGAGCACGAACATGAACCCGGGCCCGGAGCCCACAATGGCCGAGAACGCATCGATCTTCTTCTCTTCCATCACATACACCTTGCCCATGCGCTCAAGAAGGCTGGTGATCATTTCTTTTTCATCCCCGGTCAGCATGGGGTCGTCAAGCACAAGGGCGAATACGCCTTCCCCAACCAGAAGCGGGGTGTTGGGCATTATGCGCACCACCGGGCAAACATTATTCGAGGCCGCGGCGATTGCATTTGAAGAAACGCCAACGGCTATGGACATAAGCACCTTGGAGGAAGTGAGATGAGGGGATATTTCCTTAACCACCTCCAAAAGCCCCTGGGGCTTCACCGAAAGCAGCACAAGGTCGGATGCGGCGGCCACTTCCGCAGGCGACCCGCAAACCATGAATTTTTCCTTGCCCTTGGCAACGGCATTGGTTTTATGCGGGTTGCGGTCGTAAATGAACAGGTGAACGTGCGGCAGCTGGGAAAGGGCCTTGGCAAAGGCCCCTCCCATATTTCCTGCACCGATAATACCCATTTTTATCGGGCTGTTCGTCATTACACTATCTCCAGCGCATTAAAGAAGTAGGATATTTCATAAGCCGCGGTTTCAGGTGCATCGGAACCGTGAACCGAATTGCACTGAAGGTCTTTGGCGTAGGTTTTGCGGATGGTGCCCTCTTCGGCGTTGGCTGGGTTGGTTGCGCCCATGATTTCGCGGTATCGCTTAATTGCGTTTTCTCCTTCAAGCACGGAAACAACTACCGGCCCAGAACACATATAGTCGGTCAATTCCCCAAAAAAAGGCTTTTCCTTGTGCACGGCGTAAAACCCTTCCGCTTCTTTCTTTGTGAGATGAAGCATTTTCATGGCCACAATTTTCAGGCCTGCGCCTTCAATCATCTGCGCAATCGCGCCTATCAGGTTCCGCTCGGTTGCATCCGGCTTAATAATCGAGAGAGTACGTTCCTTCATTCAAAAATCTCCTTTAAAATGTAACTGCGCCTATATAAAAACAGGACAAGCGCCTTTTTATGGCTAGGGGTCGATTCCTGGCTCATCCGCCTGGATTGAGGAAAATTAATAACTTAAAATTCATCATTTTAAAAGAGGCATGAAAGAGATAAACAATACCGGCCATGGCCGAATTCTTCACCCGGCTTGCGCCCGGCCCCGCAGGCGAGGCAGGCAAGCCCGCAAGACAGCGAAATTGCGCATGAAGAAGCAAGGCCGCTTTAGCCGCAAGGCAAGGCGCAGAATGCGCCAAAGCCGTTTACTTCCGCCCGCAAGCACGAAAAGGGCGGCTTGAAATTAACCCGCTCTAAAGAAAAACAGATTCAGGAAGCCTAAAAAAATCCGGGCCTGCGCGTAAG
>CAZDJL010000232.1:2634-2899 GCA_964505745.1 uncultured Desulfovibrionaceae bacterium
AGATAAACAATACCGGCCACAGCCGAATTCTTCACCCGGCTTGCACCCGCCCCGCAGGCGCAGGCAGGCGCTCCCACAGGACCGGAATTGCGTATAAAGAAGCAGGGCCGCTTTACCCGCAAGGCAAGGCGCAGAATGCCCAAAGGCCGTTTACTTCCGCCGGCAAACGCGGAAAGGGCAGCTCAAAACCAACCCGCTCCAAAGAAAAACAGATTCAGGAAACCTGAAAAATCCGGGCAGGCGCGTAAGAGCCGCACAGCCCGGA
>CAZDJL010000233.1:0-2898 GCA_964505745.1 uncultured Desulfovibrionaceae bacterium
ATGCCCGGTGTGCCTGCTGCTTGGGAAAACGCTTCAGGAATGCGAAGCCTGCCCCTGTGTCTGGCGCAAGGCTGACCGCCAGGGCCCGCCTTCAAACCGTTGCCCCCAGGGGGGCCTTTGCCGCCAAGCGCCTGTTCCGGCATGGCGGCCTTAACGCCCTTAACGCCCTTAACGCAGGAACGGCCTGTGCTTGTAAAAAGAATCTTTGGCCGCGTTGTCCGGGGAGCTGCTGGTTGCTGCTATGCCTTCATTTCCTTTTGCGTTCGTATTTGGAAGGCAGCAGGCCGCTATGGAAACAGCACAATAAACAACGGCTGCGCATACACATAAAATCAACACAAATCTTAAATTAATTTTTCCATTCATAATAATGATCTTCGCAATCTGGCCTGTTTTGCAATTTAATTATAATTGCTCTGGCTCCAGTGGTTTTTTAAGGAAAGCGTAGGAACTTTCAAGCATATATACGGCTCCCATCGGGTTGTGCGCGAAAACTCTGTCTTTCGCGATCAAAACGGTCGCGGGAGCGTCCAGGTGCTTGAAAACAACGGTGTCGTGCCCTACGCAAAGGCCGATCAGAATGTTGAAGTCCACTTTGGCCCGGTTCATCAGCACAGCCTGCAGGCGGGGGTTGCAGGCGTTTTCCATGCACAGGCCGGGGTTTACAAATTCTTCGGGCTTCACCCCGAAAGAAACCTTGGGCTGCCGGCCCACCTTGCATGCAACGGAAATCACCTCAAAGCCGTTAATCTCAAATATTTGCTTGATAATGGGCAGCTCCGCATGCATGGCCACACACGAAACCAGGCCCAGCTTTTTGTAGCCCATGCGTTTGGCAAAGCCGATGGTTTCCTCAATGCGGGTTTTGGCTGGAAGAACATCTTTTTGTTCGGGGCGGTAGAGGTATCCCGCCGCTTCCTGAATCATGGTTTGGCGCATAAACTCTTTTTCTTCCGCAGGGGTTTCTGCAAAAACTTCCTGCGCCAATTCCCGGTAATGCCCGCTGGGGCAGTCTTTCGGGGCCTTGCCCCTTTCCACCCTGCAAAATCTTTCTGCAAAGGGAATGGTGCAGCCCGCGCAATTGGGAAGTGGTTCGTTCATAATGCTACTCCTTTTGACAATCTTTTTGTCAGTGTGAACAGTTCCACTTTCCTTCTGGCAAAAACTGTATATAATACAATACACAGTTTGCTTTAATTTAATATATACAGATGAGGGCTGTAATGATCGCCTTTTCATTCGTCGGTTCCGGCAAAACCCCTTTGTATGAGCAGTTGTACATTCATTTGAAGCAGCAGATAGAGTCGGGCGCGCTCAAGCCCGAAAGCAAGCTGGCTTCCTGCCGGAAGCTGGCGGACTATTTGGAAGTGAGCCTGAGCACGGTGCTGAACGCCTACGCCCAGCTGAAAGCCGAAGGCTATATAGATTCAAGGCCAAAGCGGGGATATTATGTGTGCCAGATCGACAGCGGGATATTGGGGAAAAGAAAGTCTGTTTACGAGATAAAAACCGCTTCCCCGCAAGAGAATTTCCGGTTTGAGCTGAACGCGAACGGCGTGGATGTGAACCTGTTTCCCTTCAGCGTGTGGGCGAAGCTTTCCAGGGAGGTTTTAAGCATACGGAACACCGCTTTGCTGAAGCCCTTGCACCCTCAGGGCGACCCGCAGCTGCGCGAACAAATCGCAATTTATCTCAACAGCTACAGGGGCATGAAAATAAGCCCTTCCCAGGTAATTGTCGGGGCGGGCACCGAATTTCTGCTGGGGCTGCTGGTGGAGCTGCTCAACCGGCCCGGTTTTGCCCATGAAAGCCCTTGCTATCCCAAAATTCCCAAAATATTGCAAAACAGGGGGGTGGATATTCATCAGATCCCTGTTGACGAGCAGGGCATGAGCTTTGCCGCGCTTGAAAATTCGCCTGCGGACGCGGCGTTTGTGACGCCTTCCCATCATTTTCCTCTGGGCATGGCAATGGGCATAGGGCGGCGTTCGCAACTGTTGAGGTGGGCCAACGAAAAAGAAGGCAGATATATTGTAGAGGATGACTATCACAGTGAGTTCAGGTTTGATTTCAAGCCGATTCCCGCGTTGCACAGCCTGGATAAAAACGGCAAGGTAATATATCTCAACACCTTCACCCAAACGGTTGTGCCGTCTTTGCGCATTTCATACATAGTGCTGCCGCCGCATCTGGTTGAAGAGTTCAACAGCCGGATGTCCTTTTACTACTGCTCCGTTTCAGGGTTCGACCAGCATATTCTGACAAAATTTCTGCAAGGCGGATATTACGACAGGCATTTGAGCAGGCTGCGCACCTGCTACCGGAAAAAACGCGACCTGCTGCTGAACCTGTTTTCCAAATATGAAAATCTCCAGATTTCAGGGCAGGGGGCGGGCTTGCATCTGCTGCTAACCGTCCGGAATGGAATGACGGACAGGCAACTGGCCGGGCTGGCTTCGCAGCAGGGTGTGCGCATCAAGCCGCTGTCGGACTATTATTATCCGGCAAAGCCTTCCGAAACCGAAACCGTATTGATGGGGTACGCCGCTTTCAGCGAGTTTGAACTTATGGAAGTGGCTGAGATTTTAACAGAGGCCTGGGGGCTGAAGAAAAATTAGAGCAGATTGATTTTGAAAGCCCTTCTCCGGCGTTGGCGGCGGAAGCGGGTGAGTTTGGCGCGCCCTGTGCCTTGCCCCGTGTTTTTTTGAAGTTCTGAATCGACAGCTTGTAATCAGATTTCAAAGAAAGCTTTGGCGCGTTCTTTTGGTTTTCCGTATTTTTCCCGAAAACCCTTTGCTTTTTGGCATGATCCGCGGAAAGGCCGCCGGTGGCTGATTGCGGAGGTTTTGCTCTGCCGTTGCCGCCTTGCGCAGGTAAAACCCGGCTTGCTTATCGGTG
>CAZDJL010000234.1:0-2878 GCA_964505745.1 uncultured Desulfovibrionaceae bacterium
TTTTGTCTTTGCTTTCCAGCACCATGCGACCAGCGGAGTCGAAAGAATAGGAGGGAGTGGACAGGTCGGTTTTAAGCTCCAGGTTGTTCGGTATGGTTCCCCCCGCCTTGAGCCATGCCGCAAGCTCCGCCCACATTTCGGTGCGTTTATTGGCATACCGTTCCGGGCGCGCGGCCTGCCCTCCAAAATTGATTTCCACAACGCTGTGCCCAAGCTGACGCAGGCGGTCAATCACCCCCTCGCCGCGCCCCGCATCCACAAACACGGCCTGCGGCCTGTGTTCCGCAATTTGCACTGCCACTCTGGCGGCCAGCTCCATGTTGTCCACCCCTCTGAATTCAAGCGGGGGGAGCGCCAAAAGGCCTTGCCTGCGGAAAATTACGCTGGAATCATCGCCAAACCGGGCCACGTCCACACCCAGAATAACGGGCATGCCATAAATCTCCCGTTCAGTGCGCACTCTTCCGGCGGCTTCTGCGGCCAGGTCTATGGGAATCAGCAAATCATCGCTGGCAGCCGAAAAATCGCAGAGATATTCCTGGCGGAAGGCGTTGGGGCTCATATCGGCTTTCAGCGCGTTCAGCTCTTTGTCCGGCAGCACCCCGGTTTCATCGGCCCGGCAAAGGGTGGCGTGCCAGTCGTTCTGCCCCTGGTTCATGTTTCTGCAAGCCAGCGCGTAAAGTTCGTAAAACAGGTTTATGCCCCGCGGGGTGCCAATGAACACGGCAAAGCCCTCACGGTCGGAAAGCGCGGGGCGGATTACCTCCCACCAGACATACGGCTGCATCTGGGCAACCTCGTCCAGCACAACGCCGTCAAAGTAAAGCCCTCTAAGCGCATCGGCATTGTCGGCCCCGAACAGGCGGATTCTGGCCCGGTTGGGAAGCTGCACGAACAGCTCGGATTCGTTGACCACACACCCCGGCAAGGGCGAGGTGAACTTTTTAAGATACTGCCAGGCAATGTTTTTAGCCTGGTTTTTAAACGGGGCCACATATGCGAAAACCCCATTTTCCCGCTCGCACAAGAGGGCTTTTTTTATCAGGTGGTTTACCACCATTACCGTCTTGCCCATGCGGCGGTGAGCCACAAGCACCACAAAACGGTGATTTTCCAGTATCTTATGAATTTTGTCCTGGGGGAAACGCGGTTTGTAGGGAATGATTATTTCTGCCATTGAATTATCAGATCGCCGCCCGTGTCAGTTCTGGACTGCAGGGCCAGCAGTTTAATATACAATTGATAAAACTCCTTGGGGTTGGCCTCCGCCCATCTGGTCATGGCCTCGACCCCTCCCATGCCCTCGAAGGCCGACTGGAGAGCGTTTCTCACCATCAGGCCCGGCTCATCCGCCGGAGCCGGGCTTATGTTCAAGGAGGGCTCAGGGGTTTTCTCCCGGTTTGTTTTTGGTAGGCCAGCTTTGGCGAGGGGAAGGATTTTTGCGTTTTTGAGCGGTTCTGTGTTGTGCTCATCAGGTTTGCCGTTTTTTTCAGTCATGGCCTACTTCCCTTCCTTTCCGATAAGCGGCGGCGAAAGCTTGCCTTCAAGCCGGGAAACGCGGTTTCGGAGCTCGGCTTCGCCTGCCTCGAGGATGTCTATCTTTCTGTGCAGCCGGGAAACAGACTCGCGGCAATCGCTGCGGCTGACCAGTTCCATCCGCCCTTCAATCAGGCGTTCTATTTTCTCGCTCAAGTCATCCAGGCGGTCATCCAGGCCGTCCAGGCTGCGTTTGGCAAAATAGCCAAGCAGCATCAGCCCGGCCCCATTAAACAAAAAAGCGCTGATACCTACTTCCACAAGCTTAATGTCCATTATTTCCCCGCGTCCTTGTTGAATAAACGGTCGCCAAACCAGCTGGACACAATCAGACACATGGTGGCTCTGGTTCCCTGGTCGAGGCCCAGGGAGGCGAAGGGAAAGGCCTCGATAATAAGCGCGCAGACAGAAAGCAGGGTGACGCTGGGGCGGATGGCCCCGCGCAGGTCTATAACCCAGGTGGAGGGGATGCCCGCAATGTCCCGGTTGAAGAATCTCGCCTCGGCGTCGTAAAGCTCGGCTTTGGCACGCACATATCCCGTCATAACCTCCGGGTTGCTGCGGGCCAGCGAGGAAAGAGTTCCTTCGCTTGAATCTTCCGGAATTCCCAGCACCTTGCGCTTGATCACATCAAACACCGGGGGAATGACCATGCCGCCAAGAGCGGTTGCCGCTTCAAGAAGACCGGGAATCATTTGAACACCCCCTGCCATTTTCCTGTGCGCATCTGCTCGGCAAGCTCCCAGGCGCGGCCTGGCCGCCCTATCCGATTTGCCTGCGGGGAACCGGGAGGGAAATCGCCAACTTGAATTGCCCAGCGGGAGGCCAGCATGGCTTCAGACGCCCCCTCAAAGTCCGAATTTTCAACTTTTTTCAAGGTTGATTTGAAGCCCAGCAAACCGCTTACCCCCAGGTTGAACGCCATGTTCAGCAGCACCGCCTGGCGCGGCCCGCTGAGCTTCGCAAGCCAGGGCAGGCGCTGGTAAATCGCCTTCTCGTGCTCCTTTATATCCTTGTAAAACAATTGGCTGGACGCTTCTTTGCTGATTTTGTCCCCCGGTTTTTCAACGCCGGGCACGGGCGAGGCTTCGCAATTGTGCCCCACACCGACCGTAAGCACTCCCAGGCTGTCTTTGTATGCGGAAAGCCTCTCGCCTTCGTGTTTTTTCAGCTGTTCCATAAAAATGACCTTGCTGATGATATCCATGTTCATTGTCTCCTTTGGGTTTAGCGCCTGCACAGGCCGACAGCTTTCGCAGACCCAAAACCACCCTTGCTAACAAGAGGGTTATGGATTTTAGCATAAACGCCGGGCGGCAAACCGCTGTTAAAAGATAAGTGA
>CAZDJL010000235.1:0-2856 GCA_964505745.1 uncultured Desulfovibrionaceae bacterium
GGTTTGCCGAATTCCTCGGATGACAGAATGAGCCCGCCTCGCGGGCCGCGCAAGGTTTTATGAGTGGTGGTTGTGGTAATGTGGGCATAATTTATGGGAGAAGGATGCAGCCCGGTGGCTACCAGGCCTGCAATATGGGCCATGTCTACAATAAGCTTGGCGCCAACCATATCCGCAATTTTTCTGAACCGTTCAAAGTCAATGACCCTGGGATAAGCGCTTGCCCCTGCAACAATTGCCTGGGGGCGGTGTTCCTTGGCAAGGGCTTCCACCTGGTCGTAGTCAATCCTTCCGGTTTCCTTGCATACTCCGTAACCCACAATTTTATAATAGCGCCCGGAAAAGTTGACCGGGCTCCCGTGCGTCAGGTGGCCGCCATGGGAAAGATCCATCGACAAAATGGTGTCGCCAAACTGCAGATTTGCAAAATACACCGCCATGTTCGCCTGTGATCCGGAATGCGGCTGCACGTTGGCGTATCCCGCCCCAAACAGCTGCCTGGCGCGGTCAATGGCCAGTTCCTCAGTCACGTCAACATGCTCGCATCCGCCATAATAGCGCTTTCCGGGATATCCTTCCGCATATTTATGAGTAAGCACGCTGCCCTGGGCCTGGCGCACGGCGGTAGACACAAAATTCTCCGAAGCAATCAACTCGAGCTTGGTTGTTTGACGTTCCACTTCCTGTACAATAGAACGCCCTACTTCCGGGTCTTGAATCAGCAATTCTTCCATGTGAAAATCTTCCTTGCTAGCTTAACTGCTAAATTTTTTAAACAATATGCTGGCGTTGGTTCCGCCAAAACCAGCGGAGTTGCACAGGGCATACTCCGGGTTAAGCTCTTTGGAGCCTCCGCCCATATAGTTCAAATCGCATTCCGGGTCGGGCTCTTCATAATTGATGGTTCCCGGAACAATGCCGGTTTCAAGGGCCTTCACTGTAAACACGCTTTCCATCCCCCCGGCCGCTCCGAGAAGATGCCCTGTCTGAGATTTGTTTGCGCAAATCGCAATCTCGTAGGCATGTTTTCCAAACACCTGCTTGATCGCCTTGGTCTCCATCAAATCATTCAGCTGGGTGGATGTGCCGTGCGCATTCACATGCCCGACCATGGAAGGTTCCACTCCCCCATCCTTCATAGCCTGCCGCATGGCCTGTGCCATTCCTTCACCAGATTCGGAAGGGGCAGTCATATGGAAGGCATCGCTGCTGGCGCCAAATCCCACAATTTCAGCATAAATGTCAGCCCCTCTGGCAATCGCGCTCTCCAGAGACTCAAGCATCAAAAGTCCAGCCCCTTCGCCCAGCACAAAGCCATCGCGATTTTTTTCAAACGGGCGGGAAGCCTTTGTCGGGTCATCGTTATGGGCGGTTGAAAGCGCCTTCAGCGCAGTGAACCCCGAAACACCCATGGGAGTGATAGTGGACTCCACCCCCCCCGTAATCACGGCATCCAGCCGTCCCAGCATAATGTCCATGGCCGCATAGCCGATGGCATGCAGGCCGGACGAACAGGCCGAAGTCATGACCAGATTAGTCCCTTTGGCGCCGGTTGCTATGGAAATTTGCCCGGGAGCCATGTTGGAAATAAGCATGGGAATCATAAAAGGTGAAACTTTGTTCGGCCCGCTCTCCATCAGCTTGGTGTGAAAAGCTTCCAGGGTATTCAGCCCGCCCAGGCCCACGCCAAGAATGACCCCCACATCCGCGGCATTCTCTTCATTTATCTCAAATTTAGCATGCTCCAGCAACATTTTGCTGGCAGCCACGGCATACTGGGTAAATATGTCCATGCGTCTTGCTTCTTTGAAGTTAATATACTGTTCAGGATTGAAACCTTTAACTTCTCCGGCAATGCGCGAGGCGTATTCGCTGACGTCAAACCTGGTAATGGGCCCAATGCCGGATTTTCCGGACAACAGGTTCTCCCAGGACTCTGACAGGGTATTTCCCAACGGGGTTAATGCAGAAAGCCCCGTCACCACAACACGTTTTCTTTGCATGTGCTCTCCGGGCAGCTTTTGCTGCTCTGATCACAAGTTCAACTGAAATTTCGCAACAATCGCGAAAAACAAAAAACGCGGACATCCGGATTTTAAGGCTTCTCCAAGGACGGTCCGCGCAGGCTGCACCGCTTAAATGCGGCGCAGCCCAGTGCGCAAGAATTATTTGCAGTTCTCTATAAAAGAAATTGCGTCTTGCACTTTCAAAATCTTTTGTGCGTCATCGTCACTGATTTCAATGCTGAATTCCTCTTCCATAGCCATAATCAGCTCGGTAAGGTCGAGGGAGTCCGCTCCGAGGTCTTCCACAAAAGAAGCTTCCGGTTTCACTTCTTCAGCGCTAACACCAAGTTGTTCAATAATTATCTTTTTCACCTGTTCTTCTACAGACATATGTCCTCCCTGTGACTAGACTAGACATGTTCGAGTTTATATAATGGATAAAGCCCAACTGCTTTAGCAGTACAGGCCGCCATTTACACCAATGACCTGACCGGTAATATAGCTTGCGTTGGAAGATGCCAGAAAGCTTACCAGTTCAGCCACATCCTTAGGCTCTCCAAAACGGGCTAAAGGAATGGCTTTAATATAGTTGTCCCGCACTTCATCTGAAAGTGCCCGGGTCATGTCGGTTTCAATGAAACCCGGCGCCACCGCATTCACGGTGATGTTGCGGCTGGCCAGTTCTTTTGCCGCAGCCTTGGTCATGCCTATGATGCCGGCCTTGGCGGACGAGTAGTTGATCTGACAGGCGTTGCCCATCTGCCCGACTACAGATGTAATGTTAATAATTCTTCCGACGCGCTGCTTGCTCATGATTTTTGCAGCCTCGCGCAAACAGAAAAAAGCGCCT
>CAZDJL010000236.1:0-2846 GCA_964505745.1 uncultured Desulfovibrionaceae bacterium
CAACGAAAATTCCGCCCAGGCCTGCCGGGAAAATAATGGCGCGGCCAAGCCAAAAGCCGAAGGAGCGGTCTTGGCCCTTTCCCAAAATATATTGGGGCTGTGGGGCAAATATCCGGAAACTTTACAGGCGCTTGAAGAACATGAAATTTACCGTATTCGCGAAGAAAATGAAAAAATGGATTTTCTGGCCCATTATCTGGAATAGCCCCTTGCGAATGCGCCCTCCGCAAGCCCCGGCTTGATTTTTTGGAAGACAAAGATATATGTTGTTCTCATAAACCCTTTAGCTCATGGGGAAAAGAATGCCTTCTATTGCCCGGACGACCTTGTTCACAGTAATAAGCGATCTGCTCATGCTGATGGCCATAATCTCGTTTTGCCTCGGCGCGCGTTATCTTTTGGGCGGACAAATCAACCTGAAAATGTACGACGCGATATTTCTTTCCATTTTGCTGGCTGTTCCAATATATGCCGCAGTGGGCCTTTATCCCCCCATGCTTTTGTCTTCCCCTGAAATTTTGCGCCGGTTCACCTACGGAACCACTTTTTTCTTTCTGGTAATTTTTACGCTCACATTCTTCTTCCGTACTGCCGAGAACTATTCCCGCCTGGCTCTTTTTTGCGCATGGGCTCTTGCCCTGGCGCTCATGCCGGTATGGCGGGGCATAATCAAACGCCTGTTTTCAAAATATGCATGGTGGGGCAAAGAAATTATTCTTTGCGGAAGCAGGGAATGGCTTGATAAGACAGTAAGACACCTGTTCGGCGAAACCGCCCTCGGCCTAAAGCCCTGCGCGGTGGTGCTCATGGAAGAAAATGACGGGCAGCGGCCCTGCCCCGCTGAACTGGAGTTTGAGCTGTGCCCTGGGCCGAACAAAAAACGGAGCGTGAAACTGCCCGTAGTTGAAATAGAAAAACTGCCCGAAGCCTCCGTAAAATTCAATTCGCCATATGCACTTATGAGCCTGCACAGCTTATCCCCTCA
Organism: uncultured Desulfovibrionaceae bacterium; assembly: GCA_964505745.1. Taxonomy (GTDB): domain Bacteria; phylum Desulfobacterota; class Desulfovibrionia; order Desulfovibrionales; family Desulfovibrionaceae; genus RGIG1962. The sequence continues at coordinate 986 of CAZDJL010000236.1, forward strand.
AGCCAGAGAGAATATGGCCAAACTGGCAGGAAATTTTAAAAAGACTTTTTTTGTTTTTTCTTTCCTGGGCAACCTGAACTGCTGGAGCGGAATGGCAAACCTGAGCGGCGAGCTGGCCCTGGAAACCAGGCAAAAGCTTCTGGACACGCACAGGCAGTGCGTCAAACGGCTTATTGACCTGCTGCTCAGTTTGCTGGGCGCTTTTGCTTTCATTCCGGCCACGCTGATAATTGCGCTTTTAATCAAAAAAGAGGATGGCGGCCCGGTATTTTACGCCCACACCCGCATAGGCCGGGGCGGGAAAGCGATCAAGATTTTGAAATTCCGGACCATGGTCATGAACGCGGACAAGGTTTTAAAGGATTATCTGGTCAAGAACCCCGCCATGGCGAAAGAATGGGAAGAAAACCACAAGCTCAAAAACGACCCCCGCATAACCAAAATCGGGCGTTTTCTCCGCAAAACCAGCCTGGACGAGCTGCCCCAGGTTTGGAATGTGGTTAAGGGAGAGCTCAGTTTTGTCGGCCCCAGGCCCATTGTGGAAGATGAAATAAGAAAATACGGGGAGGACGGATTTGAGCTTTATAAAAGAGTGCTTCCCGGGCTTACCGGATACTGGCAGGTTTCCGGCCGCAGCAACACCTCCTATGAACAGCGGGTGGCTCTGGACAGTTTTTATATCCGCAACTGGTCGGTGTGGCTTGACATCTACATCATAGCCTGCACGCCCAGGGCGCTTTTGCGCACGGAAGACGCCTGCTGAGGCGCCCCCGTCTTGAAGCCGCGCCTTGCGGGGCACAGGCAGCTGGTTCCGCCTGAAACCGGCCGCCCTTGCACTGGCGGATGATATTTTTAAAATGAAAAAATCCCGCCTGCTTCTCGCCCGGTTCATGGCTGGCGGAGGGTTGTTTTTTTACCCAATTTGGTTAAAAAGTATCTGCCTGCAAGCTGTAAACCCTTTAAATCCGGCTTTTCAGGCCTAGTTTTTATGGAGGCATATCATCATGGGTCTTTTAAAATTACTTGCCCCGCTAGAAGGGGGAATTGTTTGTTTCACAGGCGCCGGCGGCAAAACCTCGTTAATGTACCGGCTGGCGGAAGAAATCGAACGGGCCGGCTCCACGGCGATCTGCACCACCACCGAGCAGATGCTGCCCCCGCCGCCCGGATATTACTCCGTTATTGAGGACGAGGTAAGCAATATCGAACGCCCGGCCAATATCCCGTTTATGGTCGCCGGGCGAAAAGATTCAGGCAACTCCCGGCGTTATCTGGGATACAGCGCGGAGGAGATCGACATCCTGTCCAAACAGGGCCAGGCCGACTGGATTCTGGTTGAAGTGGGCCCAAGCCGGGGCCGTTACGTGCTTGCCCCCGATCAGGACATGATCAAATACCCCAAGGGCACCAGCCTGGTAATCGGCATAGTCGGGCTTTCCGCCATAAACCATGACCTTGAGAGCGTATGGGTTCAGGGTGTGGAAAACTTCTCCAAAGTCAGCGGCCTGCAGGCCGCTGCCCGCATCACCGAAGCAGCGCTGGCCAAGCTTGCCACCGACGCCAACGGCGTATTCCGCAATGTTCCGGCTGAGGCCAGAAGAATGCTCTTCCTCAATCAGGCCGACACTTCCGCCACCCGCGCTTCCGGGCAGGCCATCGCCGAGCTCGTGCTCAGCGGTTGCAGCGGCGATCATATTGAAGGCGTGTGCATTGGCGCGGCTCTTTCCGGGGCCGGCGTGGTTTACGAATATCACAAATAACACCAAGAGCAGTGGTGGGGAAAGGCTGTGCGCCCTTTCCCCTTCACGCCCTTTTGGCCAGCCTTTTCAATATGGAAGACGCCGGGCGTCTTTTATTATCG
>CAZDJL010000237.1:0-2804 GCA_964505745.1 uncultured Desulfovibrionaceae bacterium
TGTGCGGGATGGGAGTTGCCAGTATTCTGCTGGCTATCTGCCTGCTCAAGGTAAACCGGTATGTTCCAAAGCTCTGCCATCTCGGGCTTGGGCTTCTGGCCATTTTTGTAATTGCCGGGCTGCTTTCCCTTGCTTTGCCGCAGGCGGTGAACATCAAGCTGGCGGCTGTTTGCATCGCCCTGGCCGGAAGTTACAACCTGTGCGCGTCGGTTGTAAGGGTCAGGCAGAAGAGCCGTTCTGCCTTCTGGTATCTGATTTCCTGCATATCTCTTTATGGTTCCTGCCTTTTATTTCTGGGAAACGGACTGCTCTGGCCCAATATTCCGGAGGTGCAGAATTTTTTGATTTTCGGAATCAGCCTGTCCAGCCTGTTTATTTGCCGTGCGATTACTGTGGAATACGGGATTTTGGAGCTTAAGCAGATTCGTCACGGAATCAGCGAGGATGGCCGTGATTTATATGATATTTCAACCGGGCTTCACAGTCAGGGATACTTCATCAGCCGTTTCACTGAAGAAATGAATCATAGCTACCGGGTGGGGCAGCCCTTGTCTTTGCTTTTGATTGATATAGACCATTTGCGCCATATCAATGAAGAATATGGAGTGCTGTTTTCTGATCAGGTGATTGTGAGGCTGGGAGAGGTGATAAAAAACAATTCTTTGTGCTTTAGCATTGCCGGAAGGCTGGAAGGCGGGCTTTTCGCCCTGCAACTGCCGGAAGCGTATTTGGGAAAAGCTCTTGAGGTTGCCGAAAAAATTCGGGGCGAGTTTTCAGAAATCAAGTTCAGCACGGTCGGCCTGAGGTACTCTTCCAAGCCAGGAGAGGCGGAAAGCGCCTCTGGGCGCTTTGGTGAAGACGGGGACGCGGTTCAATTCTCTGTCTGCATCGGAGCGGTAGAGGTTATGGCGGAAGAAAGGCACTGGGAGGAAGTGCTCAGGCGGGCCCAGGGCGAGCTGAAAAAGGCCAAGCAGGCCGGAGTGGGCAACATTTCGCCGGGGCCGGATCTAAAGGCCCTGCTGTAGGCAGGGAAGCCTTCCCGCCCCAAGAGTGTTGAGGCGGGCCAAAACAGTCCTTGCGCTAATACTTTTTTGCCTATATAAATAAATTTGTGTATAGAGTTAAATAAACCGTTCATATGGGTCGCCCTGCGGAGCAATATTGCGTTAACCGTCAGGGCAAATTTGGAGTAGACTTATGCATAAACCTTCTATTGGCATCACACCGGAAGGAGCCCCCTGCCTTATTCTTGGGGCTCTGGCCACTCTTGTTTGTGCTATGTTGGGCTGCTTTGTTTTTACTGTTATATTTTTTCTTCTATTTGCTTTTTGCATGCATTTTTTTCGCGACCCGGAACGGATAGTTCCCCGAGGGGAGGGCCTGGCTGTCAGCCCGGCGGACGGGCGCGTGGTCAGCATCAGGATGGCTCCCGACCCGGTGAGTGGGGAGTCCCGGCAGTGTGTTGGCATCTTTATGAACCTTTTGAACGTGCATGTGAACCGCATTCCCGTATCCGGGGAAATTGTCGATATCCGCTATTATCCGGGCAAATTCATTAATGCCTCGTGGGATAAGGCTTCCACCGACAACGAGCGCTGCGTTTATGTGGTAAAAGACGATAAAAAGACCGAATGGACGGTTGTGCAGATTGCCGGGCTTCTGGCCCGCAGAATTGTTTCCTACGTGGAGATGGGCGACAAGCTGAACAAAGGCCAGCGGTTTGGCATGATCCGTTTCGGCTCCAGGCTTGATATCTATCTTCCGGAAGGGGTTGATCCTCTGGTGGGAGTTGGGGATTCCGTCTGGGCTGGCGAAACCGTAATCGCCAAAAGGACATAAGCGGAAGTCATGGATAAGCTGCCTCCCCACAAGGGCGTTTATATTCTGCCCAATCTGATTACTACTGCAAGCCTGTTTTGCGCGTTCATCGCTTTGGTCTGGATTTCGCGCGGGATGTACGACTCAGCCGCGCTGGCCATCTTTTTCGCCGCCCTTCTGGATGGGCTGGACGGCAAAGTGGCCCGCATTACGAACACCAGCAGCCCTTTTGGGGTGGAGTACGACTCGCTGGCGGATCTTGTGGCTTTTGGGGTAACTCCTGCCTTTCTGCTGTTTAACTGGCAGCTTGCCACTTACGGGCGCTACGGCCTGGCCGTGTGCTTCATATTCGCGGCCTGTGGGGCCATGCGGCTTGCCCGCTTCAATATTACCGCTTCCAGCGGGACCAAGAAGTTCTTCACCGGGCTTCCCATTCCCGCAGGCGGCTGCACCATCGCGGCCCTGGTTCTGTTTACCCCCAATATCCCTGAAGCGCTTCACGCCTACCTTCCGCCATTCTGCTTCTTTCTTGGCCTGCTTTTGGGCGTGCTCATGGTCAGCCGGGCGCGGTATTACTCCTTTAAAGATTTTGGCCTTGTCAAAGCCTACCCATTACGCTCAATGGTGGCGGTGCTCATACTTTTTGCAATTATTGCCATTGATCCCAAATTTATGGCTTTTCTGCTGCTTATAGGTTATGTTATAGTGGGGATGGTATACACTCTGCTACTCATGGCGAAAAGCCGCAGGCCTTCAAAGGCTTCCAGCGAATAGGCGGAGTGGTTTGCAGCGGCTGTTCCGCTGCGCCCCGGAACGCTTTTCTTGTTGCGAATGTACGGGCTGGTCCCGGATTCGGCTTAATCTGTATTGATCCCAAATTTATGGCTTTTCTTCTGCTTATAGGTTATGTTATAGTGGGGATGGTTTACATTCTGCTACTCATGGCGAAAAGCCGCAGGCCTTCAAAGGCTTCCAGCGAATAGGCG
>CAZDJL010000238.1:0-2804 GCA_964505745.1 uncultured Desulfovibrionaceae bacterium
ATGCTGTATCAGATCTTGCAGAAGCTTGAATTCGGTTATGGTCAGATCCAGCGGGTCTCCGGCCACATTGGCTCGATGGCTTGACGGGTCAAGCACGATTTCATCACAACGCAAAACCTGTTCCGGCCTGACCTCAACCCGCCTTTTAAGAACGCCTTTAATGCGAAGAGCCACTTCACGCAGGCTGAATGGCTTTACTATGTAATCCGCAGCCCCAAGCTCCAGACCCACTATCCTGTCTATTTCTTCACCTTTGGCAGTAAGCATGATTACTGGAATATTCTCAGTTTCAGGGGCCGCTTGCAGCCGTTTGCATACGCTCAGGCCGTCAATTTTGGGAATCATCAGGTCCAGCAGGACAATGTCCGGTTTTTTCGACATGGCGGCAGCCAGGGCCTGTTCGCCATCGGCGGCTTCAATAATATTGAAACCTTCCCGTTTCAGGCTGAAGGCCAGATTCTGACGGATGTCGTTTTCATCTTCCACAATAAGAACACTATAAGAAACCATAAAACTTCCAGAAGTTAAATTTTCGTCATAATAAGAATAGCGACAAAAACGGCTTCGGTTGCCATGTTGGTGTGAATTTCCCACATGTTTGAGGCAATTGTATGTGGGGATTGTGGCGAAATGATGGCAAAAATGTCATCAAATTGCCATAATTCCTACATACACTCAACACGGTTTGGGGGCAAAGTCTTTTTAACTTTGCACATGCTGTATGTGCAGAACCTAAACTCAGGAGTATAAAAAGATGAAATTTTTTAAAGCAATAGCCTTTGTATGCAGTTTGCTTGTTGCTGCGCCTGCAATGGCAGCCAGCCAGGAAATCATTATTAACGGCTCAACCACGGTACTGCCTATTATGCAAAAAGTGGGCGAAGCCTTCATGAAGGCAAATCCGGACATCAGCCTCGCCATTTCCGGCGGAGGCTCCGGCAACGGAATCAAGGCTCTTAATGAAGGGCTTTGCCAGGTAGCCATGTCTTCGCGGGATATAAAAAAGTCCGAGAGCGAAGAAGCTCAAACTAAAAATGTGAAGCCCTACCGCGTTGCCATAGCCGTGGACGCCCTGGTGCCTGTTGTTCACCCCAACAACCCTGTGGGAGAGCTTAGCGCCGCGCAACTGAAGGATATTTATGCCGGAAAAATCAGCAACTGGAAGGAAGTAGGCGGCAAGGACGAAAAAATTGTTGTGATTTCTCGAGATACCTCTTCCGGAACCTATGAAACTTGGGAAGAAATCATAATGAAAAAAGAAAAGGTTTCCCCGCGTGCGCTCCTGCAGGCTTCCAACGGAGCGGTTGTGCAGACTGTTTCGCGCAATGAAAGAGCTATCGGATATATCGGATTTGGATATCTCAACGATTCTCTCAAGAAAGTGGATGTTGACGGAATTTCCGCAAGCCCTGAAACCGCTTTGAGCAGAACCTGGCCCATTTCGCGTGAACTTTACCTGTTCACTAACGGTGAACCGCAAGGGGTTGTGAAAAAGCTTGTTGATTTTATACTGGCTCCCGACAAAGGTCAGAAAGATGTTTTGGAAGCCGGATATATTCCGTTGCAATAACTTTTAGCAGAAAGAGCAGGGGTAGCCGAAAGCGGCGTCCCTGCTCTTTTATTCAAGAACGCACATGAAAGCAAATAAAGAAACGCTTATCCGGTGGATTCTGGCTACGGTGGCATGGAGCTCCCTGCTGTTCCTGGGCCTGATTATGGTTTTTTTGTTCATGGAAGGCCTGCCGGCTTTTAAAGAAGTGGGGATTACCGAATTTCTCTTTGGCATGCATTGGTATCCTACTTCCGAACCGCCCGAATTTCAGATTTTCCCCCTTATTGTGGGTTCGCTGGCGGTAACCGCCGTAGCTTCCTGCCTTGCCATTCCTTTGGGAGTGATGACCGCAGCCTGGCTGACTGAAGTCGCGCCTACGGCGCTACGCCGCATTGTAAAGCCGATGATAGAGCTTTTGGCGGCATTCCCCTCTGTGGTAATCGGTTTTCTTGGCATGATAATTTTAGCGCCCATATTGCAAGACTGGTTTGACGCCGACACCGGCCTTAACCTTCTGAATGCCGGCATAATGCTGGCATTCATGAGTGTGCCCACCATTTGCTCTGTTGCTGAAGATGCTTTGTTCGGGGTGCCTCAGTCGTTGCGCGAGGCGTCGCTGGCCCTGGGGGCAACCAGGTGGGAAACAACCGCCAAAGTGGTGATTCCGGCGGCATTCAGCGGCATAGGCACCGCCTGTATGCTGGGCATATCTCGCAGCATTGGCGAAACCATGGTGGTGCTGATGGTTGCGGGCGGAGCGGGCATAATTCCGGAATCCATCTTTGACCCCGTTCGCCCCATGCCTGCGGCGATAGCGGCGGAAATCGCGGAAGCCTCTTTCCGGGGAGAACATTACCACGCTCTGTTCGCCATAGGGATTGTGCTGTTCATGCTCACCCTCGCATTTAACATAATCGCCCAAAAAATTTCTTTAAACAAAGCCCAGGTTTAAAATGGCCATCAATACCAAGCGTTCAATCCATCAAAGAATTATGTTTTCCATGTTGCGGATGGCGGCATTGATTAACATTGCCGCTCTGTTCGGCGCCTGCGCTTTCATTTTTGTGAATGGCATTCCCGCCATTTCGTGGGAATTCATCACAGAGTTCCCACGGAACTCGATGACGGAAGGCGGGATTTGGCCCTGTATTCTGGGTACGATTTTGCTTGCAACCGGCGCCCTGGCCGTATCTTTCCCTTTTGGAGTGATGTCTGCAATATATTTGCATGAATATGCCGGGCGCTCTCCGTT
>CAZDJL010000239.1:0-2793 GCA_964505745.1 uncultured Desulfovibrionaceae bacterium
GGTGCGTGCCGGGGTGCCCGGTGGAAGTGCAGATCAAGGATTTTATCAAGGCCATAGTGGATGGCGACCTTGACGGAGCCTATAAGATAATCCGCGACACCAACAGCCTGCCCGCTGTTTGCGGCAGGGTGTGCCCTCAGGAAGTTCAGTGCGAAGGCGCATGTGTGCTGGCTAAAACCGGGCAGCCTATAGCCATCGGGCGGCTGGAGCGCTTTGTGGCCGACAATTACATCGCCGGCAACCCCTGCGCCACCTTGACCGGGGAAGAAGAGGCCTGTTCCATGCCCACTGGCCCCAAGGTGGCCTGCATCGGTTCAGGCCCGGCCAGCCTTACCTGCGCCGGGCATCTGGCCGTGCGCGGAGCCCAGGTAACTGTTTTCGAGGCGCTGCATGAACCGGGCGGGGTGCTTGTTTATGGCATTCCCGAATTCCGCCTGCCCAAGGGCATTGTGGCGGAAGAGCTTGGCGCGCTGAAAAAACTGGGGGTGGAATTCCGGCTGAACTGGGTTGGGGGGCGCACTTTCAGTGTGCAGGAGCTTTTTGACGAAGGATACTCCGCCGTGTTTGTGGGGGTTGGGGCCGGCCTTCCGAATTTTCTTGGAATTCCCGGGGAAAACCTCATAGGCGTGTTCTCCGCAAACGAATACCTTACCAGGGTGAACCTGGGCCGCTCTTATGATTTTCCCAATTTCGACACACCCAGCTTCCGGGGCAGAAACGTGACCGTGTTCGGCGCGGGCAACGTGGCCATGGACGCGGCCCGCACCGCCTTGCGCATGGGCTCGGAAAGCGTTACGGTTGTTTACCGCCGCACCCGCGATGAAATTCCGGCCCGTGTAGAGGAGCTGGAGCACGCCGAGGAAGAGGGCGTGAAGCTGCATCTTCTGTCTTCTCCCGTGCGGTTTGTGGGCAACGAGGAAAAGCGGCTTGTAGGGGTGGAGCTGGAACTTATGGAACTGGGAGACGCCGGAGCGGACGGACGCCGGACGGTGCAGGCCGTTCCCGGTTCCAACCATCTTATTGAAACCGACCTTGCGATTATTGCCGTGGGCACCAGGTCGAACCCGATTCTGCTTCAATCCACGCCCGGCCTGAAGCTGAACAAGAGAGGTTACATTGAGGTGAACGAGATGCTTGAAACATCCATCCCCAACGTTTTTGCGGGGGGCGACACCGTGACCGGGTCGGCTACGGTTATTGAGGCCATGGGCGCGGGCCGCAGAGCCGCCGTGGAAATCGCCCGCAGGTTTTTATAGGCGCCAGGGAGGAGCTTGTGGAGAGATGCCCCTGTGAAATGTTCGCGCATTTTTACTACAGCCCCAGCATCAGCTATGAAGAATTGCACCATAAGGAAGCGGAGCTGGTTCAGAGGGTTGACCTGCTTTTGAGCGGGGAAGGGGCTATCCATCTTGAATTTGTGCCCGGCAGCGACAATCTGGCGGTGCAGGGCGAGTTCGGGGAATTCGACCGGGGTCTTTTCGACCGCCTTGCAGAACGGGTGAGCGGGCTTTTGCCCATGCAGACAGAATCCCGGATGGTGTTTGTTGAAAAGGAAAACCTGGAAAAAATACTTATATACAATATTGCCCCCAAGCAGGTCGATTGCGGGGAAACGATCATAAAACGCCCCTTTGCAGGAGAGGAACAGTAAATGGCTATAGTTTCCAAACAGATTGACGGTTATCTTGCGCGCTCGTCCATGATTCGGCGTATGTTCGACGCCGGAATCGAGCTTAAGAAGATTCACGGAAATGACGCGGTGTGTGATTTTTCGCTTGGCAACCCCGATCTGCCCGCTCCGGTGGCGGTGAAAAACAAGCTTGCCGAACTGGCCGAGCAGGCGCTGGAGCCGAACAAGTTCGGATATATGCCCAACGCAGGCTTTCCCTGGGCAAGGGAGGCCCTGGCCGGCTATCTTGGAAAAGAGCAGAATGTTTCTCTTGCCGCCAGCGAAGTGGTGATTACCGTGGGCGCGGCAGGGGGCATCAATGTGCTTTTGCGCGCGATTATGGATCCGGGGGACGAATTGCTGGCATTTTCGCCTTATTTTGTGGAATATGGCTTCTATGCCGAAAATAGCGGAGGAAGTTTCCGCACCATTCCCACAGCTCCGGATTTCGGGCCGGATATGGCCGCGCTGGAAGAAGCGCTGACCCCTTCGGTGCGCGCGGTCATCATCAATTCTCCCAACAACCCGACCGGAAGAATATACACGCGTGCCGAGCTGCAGGCAATTTGCGACCTGCTGGCCGCGAAAAGCCGTGAGTTCGGCCGGCCGATTTTTCTGCTTTCCGACGAGCCATACCGCTACCTTGTATACGACGGCGAGGAGGTTCCTCCGGTGCTGCCGCTTTACGAATATGCGGTTGTGGTAGGGTCGTTTTCAAAAACTTTGGGCCTTGCCGGAGAGCGCATAGGCTATCTGGCTTTTGCCCCGCAAATGCCCGACCTGGAAAAGCTGGTCAACGCCTGTGTTCTGACCAACCGGATTCTGGGTTTTGTGAACCCCCCGGTGGTTGGGCAGCATCTCATGGTGGCCGGGCTCGGCTCTCAGGTGGACGTGTCCATTTACGATGCGCGCAGAAAAGCCATGGCCGAGGTGTTGGATAACGCAGGAATAGAATATGTAATGCCCAAGGGCGCGTTTTATTTCTTCCCAAAGGTTCCGGCAGGGGCAAATGGAGACGACAAGCTGTTTGTGCAGAAACTGGTGGATGAGCTGGTGCTGGTTGTTCCGGGTTCCGGGTTCGGCTGCCCCGGGCATTTCCGCATGACGTTCTGCATGGACGAGTC
>CAZDJL010000240.1:0-2745 GCA_964505745.1 uncultured Desulfovibrionaceae bacterium
GGATGTATGCAACGCCGCCGCCAGGCACGATGCCTTCTTCAACAGCAGCGCGGGTCGCGTTCAGGGCGTCTTCCACGCGGTCTTTCTTTTCCTTCATTTCGGTTTCAGTGGCTGCGCCAACGCGGATAACCGCAACGCCGCCCACCAGTTTACCAAGGCGTTCCTGCAGCTTTTCGCGGTCATAATCGGAAGTGGCTTCAGCAATCTGGGCGCGGATGATTTTAGCACGGGCCTTGATTTCTTCATGATCGCCGGAACCGTCAACAATAATGGTGGTGCCCTTGTCAACAACAACGCGCTTAGCCTGGCCGAGATCGGACAGCTTCATCATTTCCAGCTTCATGCCGGTGTCTTCGGAAACCACAGTGCCGCCGGTAAGAATGGCGATATCCTGAAGAACGGCCTTGCGGCGGTCGCCAAATCCGGGGGCCTTAACGGCAACGGTTTGCAGGGTTCCGCGCAGCTTGTTCACAACCAGGGTAGCCAGGGCTTCGCCGTCTACATCTTCGGAGAGGATGAGCAGGGGGCGGCTGGTTTTGGCAACCTGCTCAAGAATGGGCAGCAGGTCTTTCATTTGGGTGATTTTGGGCTCGCAGAGAAGCAGGAAAGGATTTTCAAGCTCGGCAACCATGCGCTCGGCATCGCTCACAAAGTAGGGGGAAAGGTAGCCGCGGTCAAACTGCATGCCCTCAACCACGTCCAGGGTGGTTTCAAGGCCTTTAGCTTCTTCAACGGTAATAACGCCTTCCTTGCCCACTTTGCCCACCGCTTCGGCAATGATGTTGCCGATGGTGGCGTCGGAGTTGGCGGAGATGGTGCCAACCTGGGCAATTTCTTTCTGGTCGCGGGTAGGTTTGGCAAGATTGCCAAGTTCTTTGACAAGGGCTTCAACAGCCTTGTCGATACCGCGCTTGATAGCCATGGGGTTACGGCCGGCGGCTACCAGCTTTACGCCTTCATGGTAAATGGCCTGAGCCAGGATGGTAGCGGTAGTGGTGCCGTCGCCTGCGATGTCGGAGGTCTTGGAGGCGACTTCCTTAACCATCTGGGCGCCCATGTTCTCGAACTTGTCTTCCAGTTCGATTTCCTTGGCAACGGAAACGCCGTCCTTGGTGATTACGGGAGCGCCGTAGGCTTTTTCAATAACAACGTTACGGCCTTTGGGGCCGAGGGTTACTTTAACAGCATTGGCAAGCTTGTCCACGCCGCGGGAAAGCAGTTCGCGGGCCTTGGTATCAAAAAGAATCTCTTTAGCTGGCATTTTTAAAACTCCTTAAAGCAGAATGATTGAAATTTATTGTTTTACAGTGGCGAGAATGTTGTCTTCGCTCATGATAACCAGATTGTCATCGCCGGGAACTTCGTTACCAACATATTTGGTGAACAGAACGATGTCGCCTTTTTTAACGGTCATGGGCACCTGCTTGCCCTCTTCGCTCATGCGGCCGGGGCCAACAGCTACAACTTCGCCAAGAACCGGCTTTTCCTTTGCGGTATCGGGAATGAAAATACCGCCAGCGGTTTTTTCTTCAGTTTCAAGCCGCTTTACCAGTACGCGATCGAACAGTGGTTGAATGTTCATGTTTTTTTTACCCTCCAAAAGTACGATTTTTAAAATTTAATTTTTGGCACTCTCCCGTCGAGAGTGCCAGGGGCGGGCGCAAAAATCCCTTTTCACAAGCATGCCGCCATCTATCCCCGAATTGTACCGGCCTCCATAAAATGTGGCCAATACATGTTTTTGGCTTATCCGCCGCCTGTCCGGGTGCTTGGCGGGCAGACGTTGGTATGCAATATAATGTTCTTTACTGATTTGGGAAGGGGTAGCTGCGGTTTTTTTTTCAAAAAACCTGAAGCAATCTAAAAAAGTGTTGATACTCAACACATTACGCGCAAATAAAAAATGAAAAATAAAAAAGGCGCGAACGGGGAAAAACTCTCCCGCTCACGCCTGGGGCAGGCTATCGGCAGGCGGTATCAATAAGCAAGGGGCAACGGGCTGGAAATATCCATGCCGCTTGCAGGAATATGCCCGGCCACGGAGGGAAGCCGGTTCAGCTCACTCAGCTTCCGGTCAAAATAGGCTATAGTTTTGCCAAGCCCGTCATCCAGGGCCACGGTGGGAGCCCAGCTCAGGGTTTGCATGGCAAGCCCGATATCCGGCCGACGGCGGCAGGGGTCATCGTGAGGCAGGGGTTTATAAATAATTTGCGAGGATGAGCCCACAAGCTCAATAGTTTTTTCGGCCAGTTCGCGAATGGTGAATTCACCGGGGTTGCCCAGGTTCACCGGCCCGGTTACGTCGTCGGGCGAATTCATCAGGCGGTATATTCCTTCAATCAGATCGTCCACATAGCAGAATGAACGGGTTTGTTTCCCGCTGCCGTAAATGGTAATCGGCCTGTTAAGCAGGGCCTGGACAATGAAATTGGAAACCACCCTGCCGTCGTTCGGGTGCATGCGGGGGCCGTAGGTGTTGAAAATGCGAGCCACCTTGATGCGCAGCTTGTGCTGGCGGTGATAGTCGAAAAACAGCGTTTCCGCGGCGCGTTTGCCTTCATCGTAACAGGAGCGCACCCCGGTCGGGTTTACATGGCCCCAGTATTCTTCCTTTTGGGGATGCATTTCCGGGTCGCCATACACTTCCGAAGTGGAAGCCTGAAAAATTTTCGCGCCAAGCCGTTTTGCAAGGCCCAGCATATTGATGGATCCATGCACCGAGGTTTTAAGGGTCTGCACCGGATC
>CAZDJL010000241.1:0-2741 GCA_964505745.1 uncultured Desulfovibrionaceae bacterium
CCCTTGGTCAGGCGGGGCTTGACGCTGCCGCGCTTTCCGTGGAAAAGAAAGAAGAAGGCCAGGAGAAAGCAGCCGAATCTTCCGGGGATTCCGAGATATTCACATGGGACAACTCTAACGAAGCATGGGGCAACCCAGACGGCGCACAGACAAATGGCAGCCAGACAAACGCCACTGCGGCTGAGCCTTCCGTAAAGCCGGGGGAAGCATCCGGTGAAGAGCAGGAAAAATCCGAAGGGGCCGGGGCCGGCGAGGAAAAAACCGCTCTGCCGTAGAAAGAAGATAGCCAGAACCATAGATTTCAACTTTAAAAAAGCACACACGCTCTGACGGCGCGAAAAGCTATCAACCCTGCAGGCGCAGGCGGCCAATTCTGAAGGAGAGCTGAACCGCATAAGGGAACAGAACGATTTTACCCGCAGAGCAAGGCCCAAGAAGCGCCGAAGGGCATTCACTTCCGCCGCCAAGCGCCGGAGAAAGCGCCTTAAAGCCAATTTGCTCAAAATTTTGCAGGAGTGGTTGCGCTTTAAAAATTTATGAAAAACGGCGCTGCGAGCAGCGGCTTCCCCCCAGAGAAACCAGCTTTTTTCGCCGCATACTTTTCAAGGCTAACGCCTCAGGAAAGACCGAACTGCCGGTAAAAATCCAGCCAGTTATTGAAGCGCCCCGCATTGACTGCCGGGCCATTTTCTTGTAAACAAGCCCCCGGTCCGGATTTGGATAACCAAACGGCAATGGAAATCTTCACTTGCCTGATTTCAAAATAACAGGTAGAAGGTCTTGCTTTTCAACCGGATTTAGGGCATTGTTCCTTTTTTTGAAAAACAAATTCATATTTATATATACCCAGGAGCTATCATGAAAAGAACTTACCAACCCAGCAAAATTCGCAGAAAACGCTCTCATGGCTTCCGCCTGCGCATGAAAACATCTTCAGGCAGGGCCGTGCTTTCCGCCCGCCGGGCTAAGGGCAGAAAGAGATTAACCGTTTAAGCTTCAACGTACATAACAGGCTGATTAAGCGAACGGATTTCACGGCCTGCTACGATCAGGGAAGGCGGTATCATTCAAGGCATTTTATATTGTTTATCAAGCCTGATGCCGCCCAGCCTGTATGGCAGATGGGGCTGGCCGTCAGCCGCAAATGCGGCAACGCCGTTGCACGTAATAGAATTAAACGAGTTTTGAGGGAATTTTTCAGGCTTAACCAAAGCCTGATTCCAGAGGCAGTTAAGATAGTGGTTGTGCCGAAACGCCACCTGGACGTGAGCAGCCTGACCCTGAAAATGGCCGAAGATGAGCTGCTGCCCGTACTTGAAGAAATAAGGCGAATGCCTTCTGCCCCCTCTTGACAAACCTGCTCCCAAGGTTTGAAAGCGTGAAGCACTTTTTAAGAAAAATCGCCAAGCTGCCCCGCCAAGCAGGTGTGGTTCTGGTTAAAATTTACCAATACTGCATCTCGCCTCTTTATGTGCCCTCATGCCGCTTTCAGCCCACCTGCTCTGAATACGCCGGTCAGGCTCTGAGCCAGAGGGGTCTTGTTTATGGCGCTTTTTTGACTTTATGGCGTCTGGCGCGTTGCCACCCGCTCTGCAAAGGCGGATGGGATCCCGTTCCCCCGGGGAAATCAGGCGAATGTTCTTGTCACAAGGATTGATACAGCATGCAAAACTACAGATATATAATTGCCATCGCACTCACTCTGGGAGTAATTTTGGGCTGGAGCCAGCTGCAAATAGCCCTTGGCATAATGCCCGAAGAACCTGCCCAGCAAACCACTATGGTGAATGCTTCCGCCAATGAAACCGCCGCGGCTCCGGTGCTTTCTCCTGTTGACGAGCCTTTTGCGGCACAAAACCGCACTACGGCAACACCCGGCCAGCCGCTTGTGCTTGATGCCGCCCCCGAACTTCCAAAAGGCGAAAAGCTGCTGGTTGCAACCCCGCTTTATAACGCAGAGTTCAACACCACCGGGGGGATTCTCACAAGCTTCACCCTCAGCAAGTTTGCCAAAACCTTGGAAAACAAAACCCCTTTCCAGATCATAGCTCCCAATGCGGCAGTTACCGCCCCTATGGGCCTGCTGCTTAATGAAAGCCCCACCTGGAAAATAGGCTCATGGTCTTCACCCAGCCACAATCTCAAGCTGCACGAAAAAGAAAAAGGCGAAATCGCTTTTGTCTGGGAATATTCCGGCATCCGCCTTACCAGAGTGCTTACCTTCCATGCCGACTCCTACCTGATTGACGAGAAGGTTCATCTTGAAAACCTGTCAGGGCAGGCGCTTTCCTTCAATCTGGGCTACAGCATGAGCACAGCAAGCATCAGCGGCGGAGATGAAGGGCACAATATCACGAAAATCGGATACCTTACTTCCCAAGACAAATTCAAGTTCGAGGCCGATATGGAAGACCTTGGCCTCGGAGTTCAAGACGATGCCGTGACCTGGGGCAGCATTCAGTCCAACTACTTCCTTGCCGCAGTTGTTCCCCACGGTTCAAGCACGCTCAAGGCCCGCCTGGCCGACGGCGTTTTCCGAATTACTCTCAAAGGAGAGCAGATAACCCTGCCCAGCAATTCTCCGCTTGACTCCAGCGCGCAATACTATTTGGGCCCGAAACTGCGGGAAGAACTTAAAGCCGCTCCGGCCAACCTGATCGCCTCCATGGACTATGGCTGGTTCGGGTTGATCGCCGAGCCAATGATCATGTTCCTTGCCTGGATATACGGATATGTGGGCA
>CAZDJL010000242.1:0-2712 GCA_964505745.1 uncultured Desulfovibrionaceae bacterium
TTCACGTAAACTGCCGCCCCGCCTTGTCAGGGCACTTGTGCCCGACAGCCTGGGAGGGCGAAAAACGGCGGAACTTTCACGGAAGGACAGGAATAACATTTCCGAATCCGTCCACCGTTATGAGCTGCTGCCCCTGGAACCCGATTTCTCAAAGGCGGAAGCCTGCAGGGGGGGAGTGGACACGGCTGAAATTTGCCCTCACAGCATGGAGAGCCGCCTCGTCCCCGGTTTGTTTTTTGTGGGAGAGGTCATGGATGTGTGCGGGGAGCTGGGAGGATATAATTTGCATTGGGCCTGGGCCTCGGCGGAGGCGGCGTTATTGGGGTGCCTGGGGAGAGGCCAATATAGATAGTTGGATAAGGTAGTGTTTTTCTATACTTATAATGATATTGACATAATTTCCCGTTATATTTAATTTGACATTAGTAATATTGATAGTGTAAACAGTTTTTAATAGTGAGGGAGAAATTGTTATGCAATCAGATCAGAACAAAATGGATCGCAATGTGCAACGCAGGCTGACAAAGCAGCGTAAGGTGATTTTGGAAGAGCTTTGCAAGTCCGATTCACACCCCACAGCAGACGAGCTTTACCAGGTTGTGCGTCAGCGCATGCCCAATATAAGCTTGGGAACTGTATACCGCAACCTGGATTTTTTGACGGAACAGGGGCAGATTGCGAAAATTGAGTATAGCGGCGCCCAAATGCGTTTTGACGCGCTTTTGGAATTCCACCAGCATGTGCGTTGTGTAAAGTGTGGTGCGATAGCAGATGTTTTTAACCCGGTGCAGCCTCCGGATATTGGTTTCATAGAAGTGCCCGGCTTTATCCTTCTTTCCTCCAGAATTGAATTTGACGGCATTTGCGACAAGTGCGCCCAGGAGGAATATGAGGAGAGCTAGCATTTGAGCATGTGCTTTTATTTGGTTATTGAATATAGAGGTTTATAAAGAGGATAACAAACTATGAAAAGTCTTAAAGGTACCCGTACTGAAAAGAACTTGCTGACTTCTTTTGCCGGAGAGTCTCAGGCCCGCAATCGTTACACTTATTTTGCCTCCCAGGCCAAAAAAGACGGCTTTGTGCAGATTGAGGACGTATTTCTTGAAACTGCCGACCAGGAAAAGGAGCACGCGAAGCGTTTCTTCAAATTCCTTGAAGGTGGCGACGACCTGGAGATATGCTATGCGTTTCCTCCCGGCATAATCAAGGATACCGAGTCCAACCTGCTGCATGCGGCGGCCGGTGAAAAGCACGAGTATGAAGAAATGTACCCTGCGTTTGCGAAAATTGCCCGCGAGGAAGGATTCTCCGAAATAGCCACAGTCTGGGAAAAAATAATGGTGGCTGAAGAATTCCATGAACGCCGCTTTCGCGATTTCGCGCGAAATGTGAAGGAAGGGCGTGTGTTTTTCCGTGAACAGCCTGTAACCTGGCGCTGTCTTAACTGTGGCTATCTCCACGAAGGCCCGAATGCTCCGGAGCTTTGCCCCGCGTGCATTCACCCCCAGTGTTACTTTGAACTGCTCAAGATCAACTGGTAATTTTGCAACTGTTTATGAAGCAGGAAGGGGGCCTTACAGGCCCCTTTTTTTATGAGCGGTCTGTTTCGTGGCTTGACAAGGCGTGGTTAAAACCATACCAGATAGAGAAAAAGGTTTGCGCCAAAAATTAAAATTAAAATCAAGCCATGTTAACTGCCAGAACCAGTCTGGGGGTAGTTTTTTTCCCCGCTTTTGACTGGGGAATTTCCCCCACCCACCCCGAACGTGAAGAGCGTTTGCTTTATACTCAGGACCAATTCAAGGAAGAAGGTCTTTTCGATGTTTGCGGCATAGATGAGTACAGCCCCCAGGTGGGGAGCCTCGCCGATGTTGAGCGGGTGCATTTTTGCGTGCCCGACGCCGGCCGGATATGCGGGTCTTCTCACCTTGTTTCGCTGGGTGGCGCAATCAGGGCCGGAGAGCTTGTATTTTCCGGTGAAAAGGAAAAGGCCCTGGCGCTGGTCCGGCCTCCCGGCCACCACGCTATGAAGGTGGTGCATGGCAACCGCGGATTTTGCGATGTGAACATCACGGCCATCATGGTGGAATATTTGCGCGAGAAGTACGGGCCTATGCGGGTGGCGATTATAGATACCGACTGCCATCATTCCGATGGCATAAGCGATGTGTACTGGAATGATCCGGACACGCTTCTGATTTCCCTGCACCAGGATCCGCGAACGATTTTTCCAGGCACCGGGCTGCCCATGGAGCTGGGCGGGCCCACAGCCCTTGGAGCAAACATAAACATCCCCCTGCCCCCCGGCACTGGGGACAGGGGCTATTTGTACGCCGTTGAAAATGTGGTTCTTCCCATTCTGGACCGTTTCAAGCCCGATCTCGTGGTTAATGCCGCGGGGCAGGACAGCCATTTTTCCGACCCGCTCACCAACATGAATCTCACCTCCCGGGGATACGCCGAAATTACCAGAGCCCTGGGCGCCAAACTTACAGTGCTTGAGGGCGGGTATGCCATTCATGGGGCCTTGCCATACACCAATCTTGCCATAGCCCTTGCTTTGGGCGGCCTGAACGCCAATGGGGTGGCCGAGCCGGGGCTGACCCCCAATATTTTGCGCCAGGGGCAGATTGTTTCCGATGAGGTGGAAAGAGTTTGCGAGCTGGTTTTGGATTTGGCCCTTGACCCTCCCCGCGCCAGCCTGAAGGG
>CAZDJL010000243.1:0-2703 GCA_964505745.1 uncultured Desulfovibrionaceae bacterium
ACCGCCAAACGGGCTATTGAAATCAACCCCGCATCCACAAATGTGTGCAGCGCCATTGCCAGTTGGTACGGTTTAAGCGGCATATGGGACACATCCATTGAAATGATAGAAAGAATCATGCAGGCAAGCCCGCAATGCCCGGGATGGTGTTATTCTATTTACGCCATGTATTATTTATGCCGAAACGACTATGAAAAAAGCCTGGAAGCCGCTAAAAAAATCAATATGCCTTCTACCTTCTGGGATATGGTGCTTAGATTGTCCGCTGCTGGATTTTTGGACGACAAAAAAGAAAGCCTCCTGGCCTTTCAAGAACTTATGGAGGCTTTTCCGGATTTCATGGAAAACGGACTCACTTACCTTAGCAACAACCTGACCAACCAGGATCTGTTGGTAAAAACCCTGGAAGGCATGGATAAAAGCGGTTTTTTCAATCTTTTAAAAAAATACCAGGCCGAAACAGTGGACAACTGAACAACCTGACTATATTCTTTCAGGCTAATCTGGAGGATGACTTGATACGCGTAGACCTGCACAACCACACCACCCACTCTCACGGGCAAAGCTCTGTGGAGGAAATGTACGAAGGCGGCAGAACCGCCAATCTTGAGGTAATGGGTTTCAGCGAACACTCACCCCGCCCCCTGGCTTATTCCTATCCCACGGAATACAGGGACCATCTTGCCGCAACCTTCGATCAATATATAGAATCAGTCCAGGCCCTTAAATTGCGAAATGACGGGCCGAGGGTGCTGCTTGGCCTGGAAATGGACTATTTTCCATCCGAAGAGGATTTCATCCGCGAAACCATATCCCGCTACCCGTTTGAGTATATTATCGGGGGCCTGCACTTTCTGGGCACCTGGGGCTTCGACCACTCCAAAGAAGACTGGACTCCCTTAAGCGACGAGGAGAAAGGAAAGCATTACCGGGAATATTATGAAACTCTGGTTAAGCTCACGCAGTCGGGCCTGATGCAGATTGTGGCCCACCCCGATCTGGTCAAGCTTTTCAGCGTGGATTCCTTCCGGGAATGGGCGGAGGAAAAGGATTCTAAAGAACTGATCCGCAAAATGCTGCTAAGTATCAAGGAAAACAACATGGCAATGGAAATCTCTTCGGCGGGCCTTCGCAAACCTTGCAAGGAAATATACCCGGGCCCGGTTCTGATGGAACTTGCCGCCAATTTGAACGTACCGATTACCTTCGCATCCGACGCTCATCACATGGGTCATGTGGCGCACGCCTTCGACAAACTTGAGCGCTATGCGAAAAATTACGGTTATACCGAAAGCCGCTGTTTTTACAACAACATGTGGCATAGCTTTCCTTTTTAAATATGCCCCGCCTGTTCGAACTTAAAAATGTGAACCTGACCCGGAACGGAACAAAAATTCTCAACGGCATCAACTGGGCAGCCAACGATTTTGAAAGCTGGGCCATACTGGGAGGAAACGGAGCAGGCAAATCAAGCCTGCTCAAATTGGTTTTGGGTGAACTGCGCCCAGACCAAAACTTCGCCCCCACTCTTCCTGCAAGTGAAATTTCCTGGTTTTTTAGTGGAAAAAAAGAAGTTTCCCCCATCGCAGTGAAAAAAGCAGCGGCTTACGTTTCACCGGAACTTCACAACTGGTATTTTGAGCACGGCTGGATCCTTACGGGAGAAGAACTGATTTTAAGCGGGCTTTATGCAAGCCCGCTGCTTTATTGCGAGCCCGCTACGGAAGAAATAGCCGAAGCGCACGCTCTGGCAAAAGAACTGGAGCTTGAACACCTGCTTGAATACAAAGTTGCTGAAATGTCGCAAGGGCAGCTTCGCAACATGCTGGTGGCCAGAGCCCTCATGGCCCGCCCCCTGCTGTTGGGCCTGGATGAAGTGTTTGAAGGCCTTGACGAAATTGCGCGCGAAAATTTGTTCACCTTGCTTGAGCATCTGGCCGGCTGCGAATGCGCTATTTTGATGACTGCGCATCGCCCTGAAGATTTGCCCTCTTTCATAAAAAAAGGGGTTTTTCTGAAACATGGCGAAATCCAGTTTGAAGGGATTCTGCAAAATCTGGAATCTGCTCCAAAGGCCAGGCCACACCTCCCAGAACTGCTTGCCCCGCCTGTGGATTTTTCATCTCCTCCCCTGCTCGAACTAAAAGGAATCAACGTTTTTGTTGAACGCACGCATGTTCTGCACAATATAAACTGGACTGTGGAAAAAGGGCAAAACTGGGCGGTGCTGGGCGAGAACGGCTCCGGCAAAACCACTCTTTTGCGCTGCCTCTGGGGGGAAGAGCACCACGCGCTGGGGGGCAGCCTGGCGTGGTTCGGCAACGCGGGACCTCACGACATGTCTAAATTGCGCAAAAGCATCGGTCTGGTTTCCGACCGCCTGCAAGCGGCCATACCGCCGGAACTTTTAGCGGAAGATCTGGTTGTTTCAGGTTTTTACGGAAGCTTGGATCTATATGAAAATCCCAATGAGACGCAAAAAGAAGCCGCCCTTGGCCTGATGGAGGAAATGCATCTGGCTGCTCTGATCGGGCGCCAGGCGGGTACCCTGTCTTACGGCCAGCTCAGGAGGATTCTGCTCTGCCGTGCGCTGGTGCACTCCCCGTTTCTGCTCATGCTGGACGAACCCTGTTCCGGGCTGGACAATGAATCCCGCTTTTCCTTCCTAAATGAGATCGGAAGAGCGTCGTGTAGGGACAGAGT
>CAZDJL010000244.1:0-2697 GCA_964505745.1 uncultured Desulfovibrionaceae bacterium
TTAAATGATATCATGGGGTTTGCCATAAGGCAACTTGGAAACAGCCAAAAAAATATTGAAATGGGGGGCGAGTGGCGGATTGGAACGGTCAGCTTGAGGCCTTGCTGAAGTCCGTCAGTTCCTCGGTAGCGGTGATGCTGGCCACTATGTGCTGGTTGGTTGAATTGCGGATGTAAGTGGCGGCCATTTTCACCGCGCTGGTAATGGCCTTGGCATTGGATGCGCCGTGGCAGACCAGGGCTATATGGGAAAGGCCCAGAAGGGGAGCCCCGCCGTATTCGGCATAGTCAAGCAGGCGTGAGAATCTCTTGAACGCTCCTCTGGTCAGAAATGAACCGACCTTGGCCACAAGCGATGAATCGAGCATTTCCCGTTTCAGCAGGTGCGCGAAGGAAGATCCCAGCCCCTCGCTGAGCTTAAGCACAACGTTGCCCACAAAACCATCGCAAACAACCACGTCAAAGTCGCCGGTAAACAGGTCGCGCCCTTCCGCATTGCCTATAAAACCGATATTCCCGGCCATTTTAAACAGCTCGTAAGCTTCTTTGACCAAAGAGTTGCCTTTGCCTTCTTCTTCGCCGATGGAAAGCAGGCCTATGCGGGGGTTTTCAACGCCGAGAATGCCTTTTGACAGAGCGGAGCCCATCAGGCCGAATTGAAGCAGGTTGTGGGGCCTGCAGTCAACATTTGCCCCCACGTCAACAACAACGCAGGGTTCTTTTTCCGTGGGAATGACTGAAGCCAGGGCCGGGCGGTCAACACCGGGAATGCGGCCCAGAATAAAGATGCCGCAGGCAACGGTTGCGCCCGAATTGCCCGCGCTGACAAGGCCGTGCGCCTTGCCGTCGCGAACCAGCCGGCTTGCCACCTGGATGGAAGCGTCTTTTTTGCGTCTTAAAACTTCGGAAGGCTTGTCATACATTTCCGCCACTTCAGAAGCATGCACAACTTTAACCAGATTTTGATCAAAGGAAAGCTTGCGCAGCTCTGTGATGATTTTTGCCTCGTCGCCAACCAGGGTAACGCAAACTTCCGCTTGCGTTGCCGCCTCCACGGCGCCCGGCACAACAACTGCCGGGCCCTGGTCGCCGCCCATGGCGTCAACTGCGATGACAATCGATTCGTTAGTCATTGGCTGGAGTTACAAAGCGGCCCTTATAAGTGCCACATTTGGCACAAGCGCGGTGAGGCAAGCTTGCTTCTCCACACTGGCAATAAACTACAGAGGGAACAGCCACATGGTGGTGTGAGCGGCGCATGCGTTTTCTGGAAGCTGATTTTTTGTTCTGCTGAACAGCCATTTTAAATCTCCTGGTCAGGTTGTCCTGAAGGTTTGTTTCAAAGCGTTTTCACTTTAAAGGCGTTCCGGTCACAGATAACAAAAGTATTGATCGCGCCGGTTACAGGATCAGGCAAAATTTTTTACCATCCACGCAGGGTGAGGCCTTATAAAGCTGAATTGCCCTAATTCCATAGCGGATGTGGGAGCTCAAAACACATCTCCAACTATCCGAACCAGTTCTTTTATTCCATCTTGCTTTTGTTGTCTAGGTTTTTGTTAAAATAAACATGGTTTATGCCCTGCCGGGAACAGGTTTTTCAGGGCATTTCCTTTTTAAAAATTTTTCAAGCGCCGAATCCTTTCTTGGAGCCGGAACTGTAAGAGGCGCGGGGAATTGTTCCGCTGGTCGCGCAGAAAGGGCTGTGTGCTTCAGCAGGCAATGCCTCGTTCCTTCGCCAGTTGACGCAGCTCTTTTGCCAGCGCTTTTCCAAGCTCACAGGAAGCTTCTCCCGTCTTGCTGCCCGATATTCCGGCTGTTCCGTCTTCAGTGGCCAGAAGCGCCTTTATTGTAAGTTTGCGGTTTTCGGAAAACCATGCATGGGCAGCCACCGGAGCATAGCAACCGGCTTCAAGCTCTCTTACAAAGGCACGCTCATTCTCCACGCATATCCGGGTGGGCATGTCTTCCAGGTGGGCAAGCAGGTTATGCAAATCCCTGCGGCAATCCATAAATTCAATGCCAAGCGCTCCTTGCCCGGCGGCCGGGATAAATTCTTCTTTGGCGAATTCCCATGCACAGGGGGCGCTCAGGCCCAGCCTTGCAAGCCCTGCCTTGGCCAGAATAATCGCGTCAAATTCGTTTCGGGCCAATTTGTCAAGTCTGGTGGCGATGTTGCCGCGAAGGGGAACTACCTGTAAATCGGGGCGCATCATGAGTATTTGCGCCTTACGCCTGGGGCTTGATGAGCCGACTCTCGCTCCTTTGGGCAACGAGGCCGGGTTAGGGAAGAAATTGGAAAGGAAAACGTCTTCGGCCGGACCCCGCACGGGCATGGCTCCAATCACAAAGCCTTCGGGCAGATTCATCGGCACATCTTTCATGCTGTGCACCGCCATGTCCGCCTCGCCCCGGGTTATGGCCTCTTCAATTTCTTTGACAAACAGCCCCTTGCCGCCCAACTCCGCCAGGGGGCGGTCAAGTATACTGTCGCCCTTTGTTTTCACAACCAGGAAGCTTGTTTTTACCTGCGGATGAGCGGCGGCAACAAGGGCTTCAATGTGCGCCGCCTGCCACAGGGCCAGGGGGCTGCCTCTGGTTGCAATGGTGATGGAGTCGGGCAGGGCAGGGGGCATCAATTATGGCTTTGCTGTTTGCCGTCGCCCGTAAGCAGTGGGTTGTTTTGCAGAAGGGGGGC
>CAZDJL010000245.1:0-2694 GCA_964505745.1 uncultured Desulfovibrionaceae bacterium
ATTACTCTGGGCCCAAATTCCATATATCTGTTTTAATGAGCATTAATACTTGTAGTAATTGATGTCAATAGCCTAGGTACTGCCATACTATTTCCCCATATTTGTGGAAAACCCGGCAAAAAAGGCAGTGCCGCCGCCATTTCACTTTGAGCCTGCGCCTCTCTGGTCGCGTTGTGAGGCGGCGCTTCCGGCGAAGAACTCGCTGCCGGGCTCATAATTCCAAAGGCAATTCGGTCTGGCGGCTTCAAAGCGCTATTTAATATTGCCTTCCAAAAGGTGATGCGCTAGGGTAGAGTCTTGAAGAAGCCTCCCCATCAGGGAGCAATGGATAAAAAAGCACAGAAGGAGATCCCGTTCCATGTTGAAATTCTCAAAATATCCTTACGGTTTTGTCGTCTGTCTGGCGGCAACCGCCTTGCTGGGCCTTTTGAGCGGCTGCGCCGGGCAGCAGGTAGAGCTTAAATACAGCCCGCTTGGCCCCACCATGAGCACAGCCCCGGGGCTGCCCACCGTAATGATTGAAGAACTGCAAAACAACACCGGGCAAACATCTATTGGAGTCGACTCGGACGGAAGCGCCTTTGAGAGCGCCTCTTCCCCCACAGCATGGGTCAGCGGGGCCATAGCCGATGAACTTGTCCGCCTTGGCGTCAGGGCCAGCTACACCCCATATTCCAGCGGCGGCTCGGAATATACAATAAAAGGCAGCCTGGAGCAGCTCTGGCTTGAGCAGACAGGCCCCGGACAATACAAGGCCAAAATAAAAATAAACGTGCAGTTCCCCAAAAACAAGGACGGCATGACGTTCACAAAAACATACAATGCGGAGGAAAGCTCCTTTATACTTCCAAGCAAATCCAACATAAGCGAGCTTATGGAATCGGTTTTGCGGACGGTGGCCATAGCCGCGGCAAATGAAATAAAGACGAATCTGCCCAGAATATAACCCAGGCTGAACAATATGCCCACGGCAACAACGTTCGGAAAAAATAGCTGCCAAGGCCCCGTGCTTTTGGCCGTGGCCTTGGCGCTTCTAACCTTTGCTCCCCTGCGCGCGGCCGCGCAGCCCATGTCAATTACAATTGACATGCCGGAAATCAATGTAGAACTGTTGCTCCCTGACGGGCGGCTGGCGGAAAGCCCCGCCATCTGCCAGGACAAGCAGGCTTTTTCAAATGATTTTTTGCCGGAAGAGGCCATGATTCTTGCCGAGGCGCGCTGCCGCAAGCTGCTTTTGGAAGGAGCCGCCTTTAATATAAGCCGGTCGCCGATTACTCAGACTCTGGGCCTGACCAAAACAGAAGGGCTCGACTTCAAAAGCCTGGCCCAAAGCCTGACTGAAGTGAAAACCGCCAGTTTTGAACAAATTCAGGATGAATCCGGCAACAATCTGATGCTTGTGAATGTTGCAATGAATCCGCTTTACACCAGCCTGCCTGAGGCGATCAAGGCGGGAGCGCTTGATTCTGATTTGCAGAAAACAATTTCAGCCAGCCTTGCGTTGGAGGCGGAAACCCTGAAAGCACTTGAAAGCAAACTTAACCCCGCCAAAGGCCAGCAAGCAGTAAAGGCGCGCAGCGAAACAAATGCGCTCAAGGCGATGCAACTGGTGCGCCAGTGCCTGGCTCACCCCCCAAAAAGCAGCCCCAGCCAAACCCAGGTGGCCCAGGTGGAGCAGCTGATGAACCAGGCCGCCAGGCTGGACCCGTCCAACCCCCTGGTGTTTTACCTTTTAGGAGACAACCAGCTCAAATCTTCACGCGCGGCCCAGGCAGTGGCTTCCTTCACCCAGGCGCTCAAGCTTTCGCCCAGTCTGACCCCGTCGCTTTTTGCCAGAGGAACGGCCTACATGAGGCTGAACCTGCTGGACCTTGCCCTGGCCGATTACAACAAAGCGCTGGAGCTAAGCCCGGAACAGCCCGAATACTATATGGGCAGAGCCTCAACATGGCTGATTAAAGAAAATTTCCCGGCCATGTGCAACGACTTCAAAGAAGCCTGTTCCAGAGGCCAATGCGACGGATATCACTGGGCAACAAGCCGCGGCCACTGCAAATAAAACAACAACCTGCCTGCTATGCGGATGGTTGTTTGTTTAAGACGCCGCGCGGCCTCAACCGGCTGAAGCCGTAACCCCGGCCCGCCGGGCTTTTAAAGCCTATGCCCCAGGTTCAGAAAATATTTAGCTACAGACACTGCCGCTTAACAGCGGGCAAAGCCTCCCCCATCGTTAATCGCCGGGTGCTGTGAAACAGCCCTTCGCAATGAAGGAACGCTTTGCCCGAACAGATTCAAAGCCCAAAAAACCTAAAATTCATAGCTTATAGAAAGTGAAAGCAGGTTGGAATGCCCATAAGCCTGGGATTTATAAACCCCGCTGTCCGGGCGGCCTTCATACTTGCGCCCGGTTGCATCTATATAGGCATAAGCAACGTCAAGCCCCCATTGATCCCAGGTAAATCCAAGCCCGGTACTGTAAATATGCCTGCCCTCAGTGGGAACCAGGTAATCCTCATGCCCTTCAGTCATTGGAGACTGGTCGTAGATATACCCCGCGCGCACCGCCATCCAGTCCAGCAACTGATACTCCGCGCCCACATTGAGCCGCCAGGTGTCCTTCCAGTCTTTTTCGCTTTCACTGGTAGGCATGTTCTCAGGCAGATGAATGCGCAAATTCTTGAAGGTGCTCCAGCG
>CAZDJL010000246.1:0-2689 GCA_964505745.1 uncultured Desulfovibrionaceae bacterium
GGTGGTCATCAATTTGAGGTTTTTCATATCTTTCTCCTTTAATTAGTATGCAATTTGCAGTAACTATTTTAATCAGTTTAACTGCGTTTGCTGAGCTATAAGGCAAACCCCGTGCCATGATTATAAGCCTCGGTAAATGTTGACTTTTCTGGAAAAGGGCATGCTTTCCCTTGTGATGGAGGGGGAAAAGTGTTACAAAAAGATACAATTACAGTTTTAAAATGGGTAAAAAGGTTACAGCAGATGAACAGCGCAGCATCAGGCCCAGGCGGCAATGCCATTTTCCTGCCCAGAAACTCCTCTTCCAGGCTGCATATCCGGTCTTTGCTCCTGTTGACAATTATTTTGGGGGCGGCCGTATTCTTTGTGGTGAGCAGCAATCTCCGGGGAGAACGGGAGCGGATGCAGGTTCATATGAAAAACCGGGCGGACGTTCTTATCTGGGCTCTGGAAGGGAGCACCCGCTCAATGCGCGGCGGAGGCGGCATGCCTTCCCGCGCGGGCGAACGCAGGCAAGCCGTATATCAATTGCTTTTAACGGAAGTGGCGATGCAGCCCGGTGTTGAGTATCTGGCGATATGCTCGCCTGACGGGCGTGTTCTTGCCCATAGCAACCCTGATCTGGTGGGAACGCATCTTTACAGCCCTGAAGCCATGCGGGCCTGGAGCGGGCTTGAACAGTCACAGGCCCGTTATGTCACCCGCGAAGGCCGCAGTATTTTTGAGGTGGTTAAGGAGTTCACTCCCAGGCGCCCGCCCAAGGGCTGGCATGGTCCTTGGGGGCATGGCCAGCGCGCGCCTTCTCCCGGAGCGGAGTCCGGGCCGTATTGGAACGAAAGGCCAGAGGGGTTTCCACATGGTGAAGGCGGTATGCACGGGAGCGGACGAATGCCCGGCCCGGGGCATGGTTCAGGCCAAGGCGATGGCCCTGCTGCAGAGGCGGATGGTCTGATCTTTGTGGGGCTTGACCCTGCGCCCTATGAGCTCTGGCTTGCCGACAGCACCCGTTCCTCGGCAATGCTTGGCGCGGCGATAGTGCTGGGCTGCGTGGGGTTGATGAGCCTTTTGGTATTGGTTCAAAATTTCAGGGCTTCAAAGCGCCATTACTACAACGCCCGCTCACTGACATTGCAGCTGTTTGAAAGCCTGCCGCTGGGGCTGATTGCCGTTGACGGCGATGGGGTTGTTCTGATTAAAAACCAGCAGGCGGCGGATTTGCTGGGAACCCCTGCCGGGAAAAAAACGTCTCCGCGCCGTGCGGAAAAATTGTCCGATTTTCTGGGAATTGATTGGCAGGGGCTGCTGGGAGAACTGGACAAGGGCAGGCCCATAGTCGACCGCGAAATGGAGGTGAGGCTTGCCGGAAATGAAGCCTCCCTGCCCGTGAAGCTGCCGGTCAGCCTTAGCGCCAGCGTGCTGAATGATTATTCCGGCAAGAAAGCGGGCTACCTGTTCATTCTGCGCGACATTAAAGAGGTCAGCCAGCTTAAAGAGCAGATACGTCTTGGGGAGAGGCTGAGCGCCCTGGGCAATCTGGCCGCCGGCGTGGCTCATGAAATACGCAACCCTCTAAGTTCGGTCAAAGGCTATATTTCTTTTCTCGATGCCCGGCTGGCGGATAATCCGGCTGCGGACGGGGGGATGCGCGACGCTGTGCGGCTGATGAACGATGAGGTGGAACGGCTTAACAGGGTTGTTTCAGAGCTGCTTGGCGTTGCCAGGGCAGGGGAATTGAAGCTGGAGAGAAGCTCTGTGGCTGAAGTGGTTGAGCGGGCCTTGCGGCTGGTTGCCGCCGATGCCGGGGCCAAAAATGTGAAATTGACGTTCAGAAGCCTTCTGAACGAGGCGGAAACCGAGGCCCATTTGGACAAGGACAAGCTTTTGCAAGCCCTGCTGAATATTTTGATAAACGCGATCCAGGCCAGCCCGGAAAATAGCGAAGTGGAAATCCGGCTGGAAAAGGGAGGCGAACACGAAGAGGAGCTCCGGCTGGAAATTGAAGACAAGGGGCCGGGCATGTCCTACGAAATGCAATCCAGAATATTTACGCCCTATTTCACCACCAAGCCGGACGGCACCGGGCTTGGGCTTACAATCACCCATCAGATAGTGGAACAGCACCGCGGGCGTCTGGAAGTGACCAGCCTGCCCGGGCAGGGAAGCTGCTTCACGCTGATTTTGCCGCGCATGAGGTAACAGGTCATGAACAAGCTGGATATATTGATAGTGGACGACGATCAGGGGCATTTGGGCATGCTTAAAACCTTGCTTGCAGATTGGGGGTACCGGGTTTTCGGGGCGTCCGACGGGGAAGAGGCGGTGGCCATGTGCAAGGAGCGCGCGTTCGATCTTGTTCTCATGGATGTGCGCATGCCCAGAAAATCGGGGCTGGAAGCGCTGGCGGAAATCAAGGCGTTCAACCCCTCCATACCGGTATTGATGATGACCGCCTATTCCGAAGTGGAATCCGCGGTTGAAGCCATCAAGGAAGGCGCTTACGACTACATTACCAAGCCGCTGGACTTTGTGAAGCTCAAGGGCAACCTGCGTAATATTTTTGATTATGTCAATTTGCGGGAAGAAAATGAGGAACTCCGGGAAAGCCTGAAACCCGGCTTCAACGCCGGGGGAATTATCGGCAAAAGCGCGGCAATGTCCGCTGTTTTGGACATGGTTGAAATGTTTGCCC
>CAZDJL010000247.1:0-2683 GCA_964505745.1 uncultured Desulfovibrionaceae bacterium
TGCGGCTTTGGCGGGGCCTGAAGCGTTTATCGGCTCCTCCCGGGCATAAACGCATGGAGGAGAACAAAAAAAACACTTACATAAAATCGGGGTCTATGGCGGCTTTTCCCCCTGCCAGCATCAGTTTCACAAAACGCACGGAGCGTTCATCCACAGGCAAAACAGGGAAATTTTTAGAACAGGAATCACACAAGGCCATGGAAGGCCTGCCCGTGGCCAGCAACGGGTTTTTACGCCCACAGTGCGGGCAGGCATAGAAAAAAATCAGCTCAACGCCTTCCGGCTTCGCCGGCTCAACTGGTTTGCGGCGCATGTTATTTCTCCGTAAGCAGGTTATCGCCCGTCATTTCAGCCGGTATTTTCTCTTCCCAGGCAGACAAAATTGTGGGCGCAATGTCCCCCAGCCTGCCTTCCGCCTTGAGCAGGAAGCGCGAATCCTTTTCAATCATCAGAAAACGCACGGGGTTAAGAGTGTGCGCGGTCATCGGTTTACCGCCAGAGTCCAGCAGTTCCTCCGCATTGCCATGATCGGCAGTAAGGAACACCCTGCCCCCTGAAGCAAGCACAGTGTCAACTATTCTGGCAACGCACTCGTCAACGGCCTCGCACGCCCTGATGGTGGCCAAAACATTTCCGGAATGCCCAACCATGTCCAAATTGGCGAGATTGCATACAACAAACTGATACTTTCCACTCTCCCATTCACTGATCAGAACGTCCGTCACCTCGCGGGCGCTCATTTCAGGCTTGAGGTCATAGGTGGGAACGTCTTTGGGCGAGGGAACAAGGCGGCGTTCCTCATTGGGAAACGGCTCTTCCCTGCCGCCGTTGAAAAAGTATGTTACGTGGGCATACTTTTCAGTTTCGGCAATGCGCAACTGGTTCCAGCCCCGTACGGACACTGTCTCGCCCAAGCCGTTTTTCAGGCTTTCACGCAAAAAAGCTGCGGGAATGTCAAAATCATCCTCATAATGGGTCATGCTTACAAACGAGGAAAGCTTCGGCCTGCCGCCCCTCTCAAAGTCGGAAAAGCCGGGCATGATAAAGGCGCGGGTCAGCTCACGCGCGCGGTCTGCGCGGAAATTGAAAAAAAAGATGCTGTCGCCGTCTTGCACGGTCAGGCCGGGTTGGTCATCTCCATGGGCGGGCGGCGCAAAAATGCGCGGCTTCATAAATTCATCGGTTTCGCCCGCAAGATACGCCTTCTGAATAACGGTAACCGGGTTTTCACCGGCAATTTCCTGCCCCTTGCCATGCACCAGACTGTCCCAGGCCACTTTAACCCTGTCCCATCGCTTGTCGCGGTCCATCGCATAATAGCGCCCGCACACAGAGCCAAGCTCTCCCCATTGAATTTCCCGCATATACTGGAGCAGCCTTTCCACAAAGCCCGCCCCAGACGTGGGCGAAGTGTCGCGCCCGTCAAGAAACGCATGGACTATGGCGGGCACTCCGTTTTCTTTGGCAATTTCAAGCAGCGCGAACAAATGCTCAATGTGGCTGTGCACGCCGCCATCGGATAAAAGCCCCATAAAGTGGAGCCGGCCCCCGCTTGCGGCCGTTTTTACCATCAGTTCACACACCGCGGGGTTCTTGCCAAGTTCACCCTTTTCAATGGCCAGGTCTATGCGCGTCATATCCTGGTAAACAATTCTGCCCGCCCCGATATTCATGTGCCCAACTTCCGAGTTGCCCATAAACCCATTGGGCAGGCCTACATCCCGGCCAGAGCAGCGCAAAAGCGCACACGGGTATTTCGTAAGCAACCCGTTTATATAGGGCATTCTTGCAAGGCTTATTGCATTTCCGGGGCCTGGCTGCGCCACGCCCCACCCATCAAGAATCAACAGAATAGTAGGCTTATTCATAAAAACATTCCTGAAAGATTTCAGCTAGGCCTCAATACGCGGGGCATCGGCCCAAAGCCCTTCAAGGTTATAAAGTTCCCGCGCCTGGGGTTGAAAAATATTTACCAGCACATCATTAAGATCAAGCAGAATCCACTGGCCCGTCTGAAAACCTTCGTAGTGCATAAACTCGTAGTTCTCTGCTTTTGCCTGCAAACGCACATGTTCGGCAAGGCCCTGGGCATGGCGCACGGAAGTGGCGCTTACTATGATGATGCCGTCGGCATAGCTTTCCTTGCCTCTAAGGTCTATCAGCACCAGTTCTTTGCCTTTTTTTTCCTTGAGCCATTCGCTGATGGCCTCAATTTTAAGGCCCACATCCACTTGGGAAAATTTTTTCGCATCAGTCATAATTTGCTTAATTGCTCTCCATAATTTATAAGGGTATTCTGCTGTTAACAACTGCTAATCATAAATTATTTAATCAATGGCGGCAATGCATTTTACACTTGACCCCCGGGCGCGCTTGTGACTAAAGAAAAGAATCACGCCGCTAGATACATTAGGAGCCAAACTATGTTCAACTATGAGATGGAAAGCCTGCCCCGCGAGGACTTAGAAGCCCTTCAACTGAGGCGCCTTCAAAATCTTTGCCACAGAGTTTACGCCAATGTGCCATTTTACCGCAAGAAATTTGATGAAGCAAATATTTCTCCCGCTGACGTGCGCAGCCTGGCGGACTTAAAATATCTGCCGTTTACCGAAAAACAGGATTTACGCAACCATTACCCCTTTGGAATGTTTGCCGTGCCCAAAGACTCGATCGTGCGCATTCA
>CAZDJL010000248.1:0-2660 GCA_964505745.1 uncultured Desulfovibrionaceae bacterium
CTTCTGATAAACCGGCAGGGCAAAGTGGAGCATGTGCTGCTTGGCACCGCCACAGGTCTGGTCATACCTCCGCTTGGGCGTTCCCGTCTTGGCACGGGGCGCTTAAGGGGGCTTGGGCTTTTGCACACCCACCTGTCCGGTGAGGAACTCAGCCAGGAAGACCTGATGGATCTTTTGTTTTTGCGGCTCGATTTTCTGGCCGTTCTCATTCCCGATAAAAGCGGAACCCCCCAATATTACCAATACTCCCACCTGATGCCCGACCCGGGGCAGGACAGGCCATATTATGTGAGCGGGCTTTTGGCTTGGGACAAGGCCGATATAAATCTGCCAGGCCAGGTGGAGGCGCTTGAGGATGAGTTGTCTGCCAGGCAGGGCGAACTGCCCGCGCCGGAAGTTTTACGGAAAAAACCGGCCAGCGGCGGCGCTTTTTCACAAAACAGGGCGAAAGCCATTCTGGTTAGTGTGAGCAGGGCTCCGCGCAAAATGCAGGAGCGTTGCCTTGCGGAGCTTGCCGATCTGGCGGATTCTGCCGGGCTGGATGTGGCGGAACAGGTTTTTTACCGCCCGTCGGTCAGCGGAAGCTCTGGAAAAATGAACAGCCGCATTCTTTTGGGAGAAGGCCGCATAGCGGAGCTGGAGGTGCTGGCGCTCAAATCCAGGGCAGACATGATTATTTTTGACGGGGAGTTGACCCCCGCCCAGATCGACAATCTGGCCCGCATGACCGAGCGCAAGGTGCTGGACCGCACCATGCTCATTCTGGACATATTTGCCCAGCGGGCAAGTTCGCGAGCGGGCAAATTGCAGGTGGAGATGGCCCAGCTTCAGTATACCTTGCCGCGGCTTGCCGGGCGCAACACCGGCCGGGCCATGGACCGGCTTGCCGGAGGCATCGGGGGAAGAGGGCCGGGTGAAACCAAGCTGGAGCTTGACCGGCGCAAGATCCGCGACCGGATTTCGCGGATCAAGCTGGACCTTGAAGCTCTGGCGGGGCAGCGTGAACTGGCCCGCAGCCAGCGCGAGCGCGCCGGCCTGCCGGTGATTTGTCTGGTAGGGTACACCAACACAGGGAAATCAACGCTTTTGAACCTGCTTACCCGGTCGAACGTGTATGTGGAAAATCAGCTTTTCGCCACGCTGGACTCAACAGCCCGGCGTTTGCACATTCCGTTTACGGAGCATGAACATGAAGAGGGCGCGCCCGGCGATCCTTCGGTTGTCAATATGGGCTCCGGCAAACGGCCGCATCTGGAGGCTATTATAACCGATACCGTGGGCTTTATACGCGATTTGCCGGTTTCATTGCGCGAAGCTTTTGCCGCCACATTGGAAGAGCTGGACAGCGCGGCGTTGCTGCTGCATGTTGCCGATGCTTCTCATCCCGACCTTGATTTACAGGTTGAATCGGTGAACGCCATTCTTTCTGAGCTTGGCGTTGGCAATACCCCCAGCATACTGGTGCTGAACAAATGGGATTTGCTTTCCCCCAAGGAGCTGGCCAAGGCAAGCGAACGCCCCGAGGAACTTTCCGCAGAGCTGATGCTCAGTGTGCTTGAGCGTTACCCGCACGCCGTTCCGGTGTCTGCGGGCAAAGCGTTGGGCATTGGATATCTGACCCAAAAAATAGGCAGTGTTTTTTTTGATGGAAAATTTGCCGGGTCAGCGTCCCAAAATGCGCCTTATGAGACTGTGGCTTGATTTTTTCGAAAAATTGTCATACTCACAAGTCTGTTCGTGCTGATAAATTATAACTGGCTGTCTGTATGTCCGATTTGAATCAGGTTCAAGCATATCTCCAATGGCTGCGTTCCCCCGAAGGCAGATACCCTCTTGCACAGAAAAAACGGCTGGTTGAGGGGCTTCTTTCCGGCTGGCCGAGGCGGGGGCATACTGTTTTGGAAGTGGGCTGCGGGCCGGGGCTTTTTTTGGAAATGCTTTGGGAAGCCGGCCTTGACCCTACCGGGCTGGAGGAAAGCCCGGCTTTGCTTGACAGCGTTCGGAAGCATATGGGGTCTAAGGTAGACCTGTTTCTCGGGAAATATGACAGCCTGCCCTTTGAGGATGACGAATTTGATTATGTAGCCCTGATGTCCACGCTCGATTTCGCAGAAAATGTGGAGGAATTGCTGGCGGAGGCGTTCCGGGTGGCCAGCAAGGGTTTGCTTGTCTGTTTTAACAACGCATGGTCTTTCGCCTGCCTTGGAAAGAAAATAAAGCGCGGCCCGGAGCAGCCAAGAAGCCTTGAATATATTTGCCCGCTGAAAATGTTCCGCATGCTGCGTAAAGTGGCTGGCAAAAGTGATTATTGCTTTCGAACAACGCTGCTGGGCCTTCCGGGCACCTGGCGCGAGGACTCATCTTTTTCATTTATAAACCGGTCTGTCACATTTTTGCCTTTTGGCGCGGTTGCGGGCATTCGGCTCGATTTGGCGGCGCCTGCCACCGGAACGCTTCTTCCCCTTTCAATCAGCTCCCCCGACCCAGTTTAGGGCAAAATTGTTTTAAGGCGCTTGCTTGGGCGTTTAACGGCGGAAATCAAGTCCGCCTGGCTCTGCGGGCTGGTGGCGCTGCCGCTGGCTGAGCTTTTCAGGCAAAATAAATCCCGCTTGTTTAAATTCATTTTTTCAACAGCGCCTTTTAAGAAAGTTTCAGATAGT
>CAZDJL010000249.1:0-2654 GCA_964505745.1 uncultured Desulfovibrionaceae bacterium
TTAACTGATGGAGACGTTCTTATGAACGAAGAAACCTATATGCTGATCAACAGCCCGGCGGCTGACGGGGGCATGGCGCTTTTCAAGCTGGATTATGAAGCGGCAAAAAAATGCTACCCGGTTCAGTCCACCGAAATTGACAGAGAATTCGCGCCCTCGCAGCTTTATGTTTGCGACAGATCGCTGGTGACGGACCATAGCCTGGAAACAGTGCGCCTGGCCCCGGATGAAACGGATCACGCAGTGTACACCCTGATGCTTGTGAGCCAGCCCTCTTCCGGGCCGGCGGTGATTTTAACCAGCCTCCAGTTTGACAGGGAAGGCCAGCGGGGCGGACCGGCTGAATTTATTGAGCCTTTCCTCGAAATATTGGAGGAAGAGTCTGTTGAAGCACTCACGTCGCATGCCCGCAGGCTTTTGCGCGAAAAGTCGGAGCCCAGAACCCTGTTGAAAAAAGACGGATCAAGCATGACGTATGATGAAATGCTGGATTTATTATTGTGAACGGCCATTTTTATCCGCCGTTTAACGGAATTTGGTAGGAGCAGAAAATGACTTTGAGACCTTTGGGCTTACAGTCGCTGTCGATAGTGGCTTCGGTATTATCCGAGGAATATGGCGTGCAGGTTTTGTCGGGGGGAACGGAGGCGTTCACCGCATACCCCCTGAACGGCAAGCCCGTAATCAACATTCCCGCGGTAGACGTGCAAGATGAAGATTATCTTACGATGGTGCGGGGGTTCATTGACCACGAAACAGGGCATATCCGGTTCACCCGGCCCGCCTCGGGCATTTCCGGCCCGGCTTCCCGCGACAGGGAAAAGAGCGAAAAGCCAAAGGCGGTGACGGTAATCTTCAACATTTACGAAGATGTTTACGTCGAGCGCATGATGGGCCGGTGTTTCCCCGGCTGCCGCCGCAACATCTCCAAATTGGTGCGCCTGCTCTATGATGCCCGGCGCCAGCGGCCGTTGAACGTATATGAGTTCATAGCCCTTCAAAACCAGATTCCGATGGCGGATGTGGCGGAAAGCGTTTGGAGCGCAATTTTCCAGTACATAACCTATTTCGTCCGCAGCCAGGAGCAGCCTGAGCTTGAGCGGCTTGTGCCCGAATATCAGGGCGTGCTGGATCACCTGGTGCCGGGGCTTCCGGCGGAGCTTGAGCCGGTGATGCGCAGGGTGAAGACTGAAGGCTCCAGCACTGAAGCGAACATGAAGCTCGCCGAGGAATCCCTTGCGATTATCCTGACCTACTTTCAAGACCACTCCAATATGATGGAGGGCGGCTTGCAGGAAGAAGGAAAAGAAGGAGAGGAGCAAGGCGGCGGCAAAAGCGGAAACGCCGCAGGAGAAGGCAAGGCGAAAGACGGCAAGGCCTCGGAACTTCAGCAGGCCCTGGAAGATCAGGTGGAAAACTGTTCGGCTGGGGAAAAGGCGGGCGTGGACATCAGCCAGCAGACAGCGGAAAAGCTGAGCGAGATGGTTGAGGATTCCGGGCTGGCGCAGCCGGAGCAGTACCAGACCATAGACCCGGGCACCCACGCATGGAAGGCGCAAATAGAACCGCTGGATCAGAGCGACATCGACGCGGCTGCGCGGGTAACAGCGTATCTTGATGCGCAATTGCAGTCGCTGGTTCAAACATTCATTATGAACCGCGAAGGCCTTGCCCGCGCGGGCAAACTCGATACCAACGTACTGCACCGGCTCGCCACCAGCAACCCGCGCGTTTTCCGCAGGCAGGTGGAAAAACGGGGAATGAACACAGAGATAGTTCTCATTGCGGACATGAGCGGAAGCATGGTTGAGAAGGATAAAGACATCATCACCTCACGCGCCCTTTACGCCATCATGGCCAGCCTGCGCAAAATTCCCGGCCTGACCTCAAGCGTTGTGGGCTTCTCGGGCAACAAGATGTTCGACATTCTCCGCCCGGATGATCCGCTCACAACATTTATGCGCCTTCGCGCAACAGGGCACACTCTTTGCGGCGAAGCCCTGTCTTACGCAATGCACAATTTCTCCGGCTCGCCGGACTCCCGCAAAATCATATTTATGCTCACCGACAGCGAGGCTGACAATGAAAATTATTTCAAAGACATAATCAAGCACACCAAGGCTGTGGGCGTGGAGTTTCTGGGCATAGGAATCATGGATGACGCCATATTGCAATACCTCCCCCGTGAAGACTGCTGCGTTATCAAAGACCTGAACCGCCTGGCTCCGGAAATGTTCCGGATGTTGCGCAACAAGCTTTTGGGGGCGGCCTGACGGCAAAAAAAACGGGAGCGGCATTGTATAAATACCGCTCCCTAAGGCTTCAAGGCTGTTATTTAAAAAACGTTCCATTCAGCAAAAACGCTCAAATAATCAGCTGTTTTACCTCGTTTTATCTCAGTGCACAAAAACAGATATCTGATCGCTTTCCAGGAAATGAAAGATAAAGTGCATATTAATTCCATTTGTTTCAGGCCAAGCGGCTTCTGCTAAAAATTGTAGGTGAAGCCGACATAGCTTTTCCAGGCATTATCCTCGAAGTCGGACGCGCTGTGTTCCACATCCATGTGAATATAGGCGAGTTGCACGTACATATCCAGGTTTTCATAAATATTGATCTTGTTATCAAGGTTTATTTCCACACCCCAGTCCGAA
>CAZDJL010000250.1:0-2626 GCA_964505745.1 uncultured Desulfovibrionaceae bacterium
GAAAAAATGCTTCAGAATCCGCAAACAGATTCTGAAATGATGAGAAACATCTCCTTTGAGTTCGAGCTCCCTTCCCGGCGCTCGGTAATTGTGTATATCTCACGCCCGGCCAAGACCAATCCCTTCCTTGGCGCGGTTGTGGTTTTTTATGATGCCACAAAAATAATACGGCTCGAACGGGTTCGCAGCGATTTTGTGAGCAATGTATCCCACGAGCTGCGCACCCCGCTCACGGCTATCGCCAGCAGCGCTGAAATATTGATGGAAATGAAAAATATTGATGAAGAATATAAAAAATTTCCTGAAATTATTTACAAACATGCCACTTCACTCTCACGTATGGTGTCCGACCTGCTTACGCTGGCCAGGGTGGAAAACGATGAGGAGGCAATTGAACTTACTGAGGTATCTCCCATACCGGCATTGAATGAAGCCATTGGATTTTGCCAGACCAGCCTGGATGAAAAAAAATGTAAAATTGATATCAAAATCCCGGAAAAAGCAATTTTGAGGGCAAATTCGTTTTTGCTTACCCAGGTTTTCAGAAACCTGCTTGAAAACGCATGCCGCTACTCTCAGGAGTATGGGGTAATCACCATTACTGGCGAAACTGCAGGTAATTTTATGCAATTCACCGTTGCAGATACGGGAGAGGGAATTCCAGCCCAGTATCTGAAACGGGTGTTTGAACGGTTTTATCAGGTGGACAAGGTTAGAAGTAAAACCAGCTCGGGGCTAGGTCTTTCAATTTGCAAACATATTGTTGAGCGACATGGCGGCAGAATTTGGGCGGAAAGCCCGTTCAAAGGCAAAGGAACCGCCATTATGTTCACAATTCCCTTGCTTAACAACCCCACAAGTGGAAAAACATGAAAATCAGAACAAAAAACATAGACTTTTTTTATGGAAACAGTCAGGCTCTTTTTAATGTAAGCCTGGACTTTCCTGCAAATCAGGTAACTGCGCTTATCGGCCCTTCCGGTTGTGGGAAAAGCACTTTTATACGTTGCCTGAACAGGATGAACGACCTCATCCCCGGGGCCGTTGCCCATGGGGAAATATGGCTTGATGGCAAAGATGTCAACGCCGTCCGTACCGATGTTGTGTCGTTGAGAAAAAAAGTCGGCATGGTTTTTCAAAAACCAAACCCTTTCCCAAAAACCATTTTCGAAAATGTTGCATACGGCTTGAGGGTAAATGGTTTTACAAACAAAAATGAAATTGCCGACCGGGTTGAGGAAGCCCTTGAACGGGCGGCTATTTTCGATGAAGTGAAGGACCGGCTGCACACTTCCGCATTGGGCCTT
The DNA here is from genome assembly GCA_964505745.1 of uncultured Desulfovibrionaceae bacterium. GTDB lineage: Bacteria > Desulfobacterota > Desulfovibrionia > Desulfovibrionales > Desulfovibrionaceae > RGIG1962. The sequence continues at coordinate 1,308 of CAZDJL010000250.1, forward strand.
TCCGGTGGGCAGCAGCAACGGCTTTGCATTGCAAGAGCCCTGGCTGTTGAGCCGGAGGTGCTTCTTATGGACGAACCGGCAAGCGCGCTTGACCCCATTGCCACTCAAAAAATAGAAGAAAGCATCCGGGAGCTGAAAAAACAGCTGACTATAATTATTGTTACTCACAACATGCAGCAGGCGGCCCGTATTTCTGATCGCACGGCATTCTTTTACATGGGCCAGCTTATTGAACATGACGACACAGAAACGATGTTTACGCGCCCGTCACTTAAACAAACAGAAGACTATATTACAGGCAGGTTCGGATAATGAATACAAAAGAAACTCAATTACAGGAAATGCTGACTCAGCTGCGAACCAGACTTCTTGTTATGTTCGCCGCCGTGGATATAGCCATGAATGAAAGCTGCGACGCCCTTCAAAACAGCAATAAAGGAAAAGCGAGAGCTGTTATTGACGGCGACAGAGTAATCAATGACAAGGAAAATGAAATTGATGAACTGGCCTTGTCCATTCTGATTCGCAACCAGCCGGTGGCGCATGATTTGCGTTTAGTGGTTGGGGCTTTGCGGATGGTGGGAGAATTGGAGCGCATAGGAGACGAAGCGGTTGGCATCGCTTTCAGGGTTTTGGATATTGAAGACAAAGTTCCGCCTGTTGTAATAAACGCGGTAGCCCCACTTATAGAAAAAGCCCAGAGCCTGTTTCATGCGGTGAATGCATTGTTCAAAAATGCGACTAGTGATGATGTGTTTTTCATATGTGAACAAAAAAACGACATCAGCAAGCTGGAGCTTGAAGCCCTTCACCAGATAATGGACAAACTGGGGAAGCTGCCCGAAGAAAACTGCGGCAGTGATGAATCCTGCAGCCTGAGCCAGGGAATCTTGATCACCCGCTCTTTGAACCGTATTTGCGGGCGCTCCATAAACCTGGCCGAACAGGTCTATTTTATAGAAAACGGGATAAATATAAAACACAAGAAAAGAAATCAATGCGCCGCCACCACCTAACCCGGTAAAAAATTCAGATCTGGAATAAAGATGCAAGTGCGGAATTCCTTTTACAAGGGGTTTCGCACTTTCTTGTCTATATGGAAATTTATGATTATAGTTTGGAGACGATATCTTTAAGGGAGTCTGCTCAATAATGCCAAAGAAACAGTTAGATGGCCTGAGTATTATTTTGGACCGTGATGGAACCATAATCAAGGACAAGCATTATCTGTCTGACCCGGACGGCGTAGAACTGCTGCCCGGCGTTGCTTCCGCTTTGCGTATACTCAATCTCGCAGGGGCGGAACTTTTTATTGTGAC
>CAZDJL010000251.1:0-2617 GCA_964505745.1 uncultured Desulfovibrionaceae bacterium
TTGCCGTCCTTTACCTCCGCCTCGGTGGTAATGATGGTGCGCCCCCGGCGCAAAACCCGGCCATACGCCACCAGTTCGCCTTGAGATATCCCGCGCAAATAACGTATGTTCATTTCAATGGTAGCGGTGGTTTTGCCTTCTTCCAGGCCTGAAATCACACAATGGGCCATGGCTTCGTCAGCCATGGTGGCGATAATTCCGCCAGCCACCTTTTGCGCCCCTTGTAAAAGCAGGGGTTTAACCGGCAAACGCAATGTGCACGCATCCTGGTCAATGCTTTCCACCTTCACGCCCAGAGCGTTGAACAAATTATTCACGTTCTGCTCCTCCTCACAAACCCGTTTCAAATATTCCCGCATAAACTTGCCATCCTTATTTATTCCAGTCTTGCTCAAGCATTTCCAGAAGCTCACCCGCCACAGCTTCGGGCGTTAGCCGTTCCAGGCAAAAAATTCCCTTTGAGCACTCATTGCTGTTGCATGGCTGACAGTCCGCCCCAAAAGAAATATTTCTATGCATAGAAGAGGGATAGTCCCAGTAGATATCGGTAGAGCCAAGGATTGTAAGGGTAGGAGTTCCCACCGCCGTTGCCATATGCCTGGGGGCGGAACAGTTGCCCACATGCAGAGCCGCCCGTTCCATGCAGGCCGCCGCCTCGCGCAGGCCCAGCATTCTGGGGCTTTCTATAACGGCCGCCTTGTGCTCAACCATATTTACAAGTTCCCGTATATCCTTTTCCTCGCCAGGGCCGTACAATGGCAGAAAACGGACATTGGGCAGACGGAAAAAAACAAGATCTATCAGACGGGCAAAATGACGGGCGGGCCAAAGGCGGGTGATTCTGCGATGAGTGGGATCCAGGGTAATCAAAATATCTCCGCTTTCCAGCCCGCTTTCAGCAAGAATTTTCCCAGCCGCCTCTCTTTCCGCAGAAGAGAGATAAAGCTTTGGCTTTTCACCGTTCCAGTCGGCCCCCAAAAGGGTCAATATGCTGGCTTTTTTAGCGGCGGAATATAGATTGGCAGGCAAATCCATCCAGTGCGTGTACAAAAATCTGCGGTACCAGGGGGGAGTATAGGAAAGCCTCAGGGGAGCCCGTGAAAAGCCAACCACCCACAGGCAGCGCGGCAATTGCTGAAAATCAACCACCAGATCGAATCCCTGGGAAGCCACCTGCCGGTAAAAGGCAATTTCCTTAGAAAAGCTGCTTAACTCTTTTTTGTCTATTGCCCATATTTTTGTCACATCCGGGTTGCCCTGCAACATGGGAACACATTTCTTCTCCGTGAAAACATGCAGTTCAGCGCCGGGAAACCTTTTTCTCAAAAGCTCTATAGAGGGAGTGGCCAGAAGCACATCTCCGATTTGGCGCTGCTGGCAAACCAAAATTTTTTCAATTCCTGAAAGCTGCTGAACGGGTATTTTCCGCATAACAAGGCCACTCTAAGCGGTTGGAGCCATGGGGCAGCCGCCCCTTCCCGCCGACCTGGACCCTGCCGCGCAAGGCATGGGACAACCGGCAAAAGGGTCGCCCTGCGAAATAATGCTGGAGGTTACAGAGAGAAGCTTCTCCGTTTCAGCAGAACCGCATTTGGGGCAAGGTTCCGTTCTGTCTACGGGCCGAAGCACCAGCACCTCAAAAATTTCATCACAACCGGAACACTTGAACTCATAAATTGGCATATACTCATTTCTCCTGAATCAGAGCAAATTTATTTTGAACCGGCTCGACCTGAGCCTATGGCAAAACAGCTTTTCTCAGTTAGCCAGCCTGTGTTTCCAGACTATTCTCCGTCATTCGCCGACCGCTGAATCGTTAAAAACACACCCAAATTGTTTCAGTCTGATTTTCTTTTAACCCCAAGCACATTTGGCAGCGACACCAGATTGCCGTCCTGAACGAAAAACGACAAACGCCCCGTCCAAACCTGGCTGAAACCGCCAGCATTCACAAGCATGGCGGCCTGATGCCCCCCTTCAACATACATGAGCCGGTCAATGTTCAGGCCCAAAGACATCACACCATTCACAAATTCGTTCACAGTCACCGGCTGGGCGGTGTGAAGAAACAGAATATTGCCCTTGTTATCCTGCGCAACCGCGGCAATGCTGAACATCTTGGTTGTTCCCCCCCAAAGGGGAACTCCTTCCGGAGTCATCATCCTGAAATTTTGAATAACTATTTTATAATGGGAAATCAGGCTCTCCCAGTCATCCAGCTTCCGGTCCAGCACCGCGGCAGGGGGCAGGCTGTCGCTATCGGGTCCGGCCACAAAAAAAGCGCCAAAACTGTTTACTACACGGCTGTTGTTGGCATGCTCATCACGCCGCATATACCCGGTGCTGGTTACCCTGTCGGGCAAATACATGCTGGCGTTAATCGCGGCGATCAGGCCATACTCCCCGGACCAGTCCAGCAGGGTTCTGGGTTTTCCCAGCTCCGAGGCCATCAAAAGGTCAAAATCCACCTTGTAGGGGTCAAGCCGCAACGCCGCCAAAGTCACCGGCGCAGAATTCGCGCTTGTAGAGTTTGACAGGCTGGGGAAAACAAAGGAAGCTTTCTCAACCCGCTGCTCAAGTACTTGCCATTCCTCGCCCGCAGCCGATGCAAAAGGCC
>CAZDJL010000252.1:0-2607 GCA_964505745.1 uncultured Desulfovibrionaceae bacterium
AGACGTGTGCTCTTCCGATCTGAGCGCAACCTCAAAACCAGTTCTTCAAGATCGTTTAAAGAAGGCATCGGGGTGCTGTGCATCACCGGGTAAAGCGACTGTTCAAAATAACGCGGCGAGCAAAGCTCATCCACCACCTCTTCAAGCACAGGCATGTTCAGTTTGTGTTTATTGTCCCCACTGCTCATTTTAGTCCTCTTTTATATAATTTGAATTATCGTCCGGATCTTAAGCGCCGAGCCTATGAAATTTTTGAACTGATGACAAGAAGAAAGGCTTTCTGCCGGGCGCACACGCGCCCGGCAGAAAGCCTTTCCATTCAACTTGCCGGCAGGCGCGCTAGCACGTTTGGCAGGCGGCCATACAGAAATCACCAGAACTGAATGGCGATATTTCGCGCAAACGTTTGATGATGGCAGGAAGTTCACGCAAAGCGTAGTCTACGTCTTCCTCGGTATTGTAGCGGGAAAGTGAAAAACGGATTGAACCGTGCGCATAGGTATAAGGCACGCCCATGGCCCGCAGAACATGGGAAGGCTCGAGCGAGCCGGATGTGCAGGCCGAACCGGAACTGGCCATGATACCCACCCTGTCCATCAGAAGGAGAATTGCCTCTCCCTCAATGTGCTTGAACGCAATGCTCGTGGTGCCGGGCAGCCGGTTTTCAACGTCGCCGTTTATAAGCGTATCTGAAACAACATCAAGTATTCCCTTTTCAAGCCGGTCGCGCATTCCGGCAACCCTGGCCTCCTCCCGGAACTGGTTTTTGGCAAGCTCGCAGGCTTTTCCCAGGCCCACAATGTGGGGCACATTCTCGGTGCCTCCGCGGTGCCCGTGCTCCTGGTGGCCCCCAAGAATAAAGGGAGAGAATTTGGTGCCCCTGCGCACGTACAAAACTCCAACGCCCTTGGGGGCATGCAGTTTATGGCCCGACAAAGCGAGATAAGTCAAAGGCTCTTCTTTCAGATTGATTGGTATTTTGCCCACAGACTGCACTGCGTCGGTGTGCATCTGGATGCCCCGTTCCGCCGCCATCCTGGCGATTTCAAAAATGGGAAAAACGGTTCCGGTTTCATTATTGGCATGCATTACCGAGATGAGCGCGGTATCTGGGGTGAGCGCCTGCATGACCTCGGCCAGATCAAGACGCCCGAACTGGTCAACCCCAATCCAGCTCACGGGCATTCCCTTTTTTTCGTAATGCTGCGCCGTGTTTAAAACGGCCGGATGCTCAACCCGCGTGGTTACCAGATGTTTCTTGCCCGGCTGGCTTTCCAGCGCGGAATAAAAAGCGGTATTATCGCTTTCGGTTCCGCATGAGGTAAAAAGAATTTCGTCCGGCTCGGCCCCCAAAAGGTCGGCCACCTGCTCCCTGGCATGGGAGACCGCTTTTTCGGAATTGCCTGCCAGAGCATACATGCTGGACGGGTTTCCATACTCCTCGGAAAGATACGGGAGCATGGCCTCCAGAACTTCCGGAGCCACCTGGGTGGTGGCGTTGTTGTCTAAATATACGCGTTTCATCACGAAACCTCGATCACATGAATATCGTTTTCCACTTTTTCGCGCAAAGCCCGTTCAATAAAGCCCTTTACAGTTTGCTGGCCGGAAGGGCAGCCCTTGCACATAGCGAGGAGCTGGACATAAACCTTGCTCCCGTCAACATCCACCAGTTCAATGTCTCCCCCGTCCTGCTGCAGGCGCGGCCGGATATCCTCCTCCATCACCTGCATTATCATTTGCATGCGCTTCAGGTTGCTGAGCCTGCCTTTAGCGGGAATGATTTCCTCAAGAGACTTTCCGGCAGGCGCCCCAGCCGGGTCGACTTCCTTCATCTCCATGCGGGCAAGGGTTTCATCAAGCAGGGCTTGCAAGCTGGCGTGGCACTGCCCGCACGCTCCTCCGGCTTTGGTGTAATCTATGATATCCTCAAGGGTCTTCAGGCCGTTTTCGCGAATGGCCCGGCGCACAGTATTATCGGTAACCCCAAAACATTTGCAGACAATTTCGCCCGCTTCCTGAACAACCGCGCCCTCTCCTTTCCAGTTGCGCACGGCCGCTTCCAGGGCCTCCTGCCCCATAACGGAACAGTGCATTTTCTCCTTGGGCAAGCCGCCCAGGAAATCGGCTATTTCACGGTTTGTTATTTTCAGGGCGTCATTTACGGATTTTCCCTTGATCAGCTCGGTAAGGGCGGAACTTGAGGCTATGGCGCTTGCGCAGCCAAAAGTCTGAAATTTGGCGTCTGAAATAATCCCGTCATCAGAAATCTTCAAATATAGTTTGAGGGCATCCCCACAGGCCAAGCTTCCCACCTCGCCTATGGCATTGGCATCTTCAATTGAACCGACATTGCGCGGATTCAAAAAATGTTCATGGACAGCATCCGTATAATTCCACATAAAAAAACTCCATATATAATGGGTAAAGCTTACCGGTGTAAGCCATCAACTCATACCATTTCCAAATACAATAACACCTGAACCCCCAAGGGGGAAGAGGTAAAACACTCCTTTTCAGGTAAGAATTTAAAAACAGGCCGGCACAAATTTATCCTCGAGATCGGAAGAGCACACGTCTGAACTCCAGTCACTAATGCGCATCGCG
>CAZDJL010000253.1:0-2587 GCA_964505745.1 uncultured Desulfovibrionaceae bacterium
GGGGAAATTGTGAGAGATGACCTTGAGCGCCTTGAGCACCTGCCGGGGAATTATTACAATTTTCATCCCGGGGCGCATCTGGGGCAGGGGGTTTCAGCCGGAATCAGGCAGATTGGGGCGATGCTCAACAAGGTGCTGTGGAAGGAGCAGAAGACGGTAGTTCTGCTTGAAACCATGTCCGGCAGCGGAACCGAGGTGGGCGGCAGGTTTGAGGATTTGCGCGATATCATCAATGAAGTGGAGTTGCAGGAAAAGGTGGGGGTGTGCCTGGACACCTGCCATGTGTATGCGGCCGGGTATGATATTCTGAACGGGCTGGACGGGGTGCTGGAAGAATTTGACGAGGTTGTGGGGCTGAACCGCCTGAAGAGCATCCACCTCAACGACAGCGTATTTCCGCTGGGGGCCAGGAAAGACAGGCACGCCAACATTGGCGAAGGAGAGCTGGGCCTTGAGGGGGTTGGCAGAATTATAAATCACCCTTGCTTGCGGGGGCTTCCCTTCAACCTTGAAACCCATCACGAACTTCCCGGATATAAGCAGGAAATAGAACTTTTGCGGGAACTTCGTAAAAAAGCGTAGTATTTGGCGGCGGTTTACAAATTTCTTCGGATAAGGTATTTGTTTCGCCCTGTCTGGACGTATTGGCACAAGTACAGGAAAATTGGAAAGGCTTTTACAACCTTTAACAGTTCTGAGCATAAAAGCGCGGTTTTAACATGCCCAAACAGGATAATATCCGAAATTTCAGCATCATTGCACATATCGACCACGGCAAATCCACCCTGGCCGACCGCATTTTGGAAAAAACCGGTCTGGTAAGTGAACGTGAAGCCCGCGACCAGTATCTGGACCGCATGGATATAGAGCGGGAACGCGGCATCACCATCAAGGCGCAAAGCGTGCGCATTCCATACACCTCTCAAAATGGCGGGAAATACATCCTTAATCTGATCGACACCCCGGGCCATGTGGACTTCAACTATGAAGTATCCCGCTCGCTTGCCGCCTGCGAGGGATCCCTGCTTGTGGTGGACGCCACTCAGGGGGTTGAGGCCCAGACCCTGGCGAATGTTTATCTTGCGCTGGACGAGGGGCACGAAATTATTCCGGTGCTGAACAAGGTAGACCTTGCAAGCGCGGATGTTGAACGGGTTTCCCATGAAATAGAGGAAGGCATCGGGCTTGACTGCGACGGGGCGATTGCCGTTTCCGCCAAAACCGGAATGGGGGTGGAAGAAGTGCTTGAGGCGATTGTGGAACGCCTGCCCCCCCCGCAGGGCGACCCATCCGCTCCGCTCAAGGCCCTTATATTCGACTCCTGGTACGACCCTTACCAGGGCGTGGTCACCTTGTTCCGGGTGATGGACGGAACAATCAAAAAGGGCGATATCGTCAAATTCTTTTCTAATAACGCCGAATACGAGGCGTTGTCGCTTGGGGTATTTTCACCCGAGGCGATGGATGTGCCGAGCCTCTCCGCCGGAGAGGTGGGTTTTCTTTGCGCTGGCATTAAAGAGCTTGCCGACGCGCGCGTGGGCGACACAATCACCCTTGCTTCCAACCCCACAAAAGAAGCCGTGGCCGGGTTCAAGGAAGTCAAGGCCATGGTGTTCTGCGGCCTTTACCCTTCCGATTCGAACGATTACGAGCAGCTTAAGTTCGCCCTGGAAAAGCTCAATCTGAACGATGCCGGCTTTACCTTCGAGGCGGAAACTTCGCAGGCGCTGGGGTTTGGTTTCCGCTGCGGCTTTCTTGGCCTTTTGCACATGGAAATTGTGCAGGAGCGGCTGGAGCGCGAATTTCAGGTTGACTTGATCGCCACGGCCCCATCGGTAATTTACAGGGTGGAAAACACAGAGGGCAAGACCCTGGAAATAGACAACCCGTCCAAACTGCCCGACCTCAACTATATTCAGGGGCTGTACGAGCCGTTCGTGCGCATGGAGATTCATGTGCCCGACGAATTTTTGGGCGCGGTGCTCAAGCTGTGCGAAGAAAAGCGGGGCATTCAGAAAGACATGCACTACCTTACCGCGAACCGGGTGGTGGTGGCCTATGAACTGCCGTTTGCCGAAATAGTGTTCGACTTTTTCGACAAGCTTAAGTCCGGCAGCCGGGGCTACGCCTCGATGGACTACGAGTTCATTGATTACCGGGAGGCCGATCTTGTGCGGCTGGATATTTTGATTAACGGCGACCCTGTGGACGCTCTCGCCATAATCACCCACCGCCAAAGCGCTTATGAGCGCGGGCGCTCGCTCGCTCTCAGGCTTAAGCGGACCATTCCGCGCCAGCTTTTCGAGGTGGTGATCCAGGCGGCCATAGGCAACAAGATAATTGCCCGTGAACGCAACGCCCCTTTGCGTAAGGACGTTACCGCCAAATGCTATGGAGGCGACATTTCCCGTAAAAGGAAGCTGCTTGAAAAGCAGAAAGAGGGCAAAAAGCGCATGAAGCGCATGGGCAACGTGGAGTTGCCCCAGGAAGCGTTTCTCGCCGCCCTCAAAGTGGATGATGACGGATAGGGCGTTCTTTGCAGAGCTTCCGGCGGGTGAGGATATTGGACGCGCCTGCAAGGAGCGGG
>CAZDJL010000254.1:0-2557 GCA_964505745.1 uncultured Desulfovibrionaceae bacterium
TCACTCTCGCCGTTAAGCGCCGGAGCAAGCGTCTTAAAGTTAATCTGCTCTAGAGGGGCTGACGTTAAAAAAAGGCAGTTGCCTGCCCTTCTTTATTCACCTGTCAGGGAATTTTTATTTTCTGCCCAACCTTGAGCGTATTTTCCTTGGTCATTTTGTTTAGTTCAAGCAAGGCCACCGGGCTTACATTCAAATCGCGCGCAATGCTCCACATGGTGTCGCCCGATTTGACGGTGTAGTTCCCTTTGGCGGCAAGGGGCTTCACTTTGGCAGGGGCCTGGGCGCTGCCCGACCGCCCCGAACCGGAGGAAGCTCCCGGAATGGTCAGCTTCTGCCCAACCTGCAATTTCGATTTTTCAGTAATGTTGTTCGCCGCGCATAACGACTTTACCGAGGTTTTTCCGTCAAGAGCGATTGAATAGAGCGTATCTCCCGACTTGATGGTATATGCGCTGCCCGGGGCTACGCTACGGCTTCCGCCTTTGCTGGATGCAGTCTGTATATTGCGCTGGGCGGAACCGGGAAGCAGCAAGGTCTGCCCCACGCGCAATTTTTTGGGGTTCAGCTTGTTTACCTTGCTGATTTCTTTTACCGGCACGCCAGCCATTTTGCTGATTTTAGAAATGGTATCGCCTTTTTTAACCTTATATGGAGTCCATCCGGCAAAACTGCGGCTTTTTTCGGTTTTCAAATAGGCCACCGCCCTGTCCGTCACCGTTTTCGGCAAGTGAACGGTAACCCTGCTGTTGGGAGCCGTTGCCTGGCGCTGAGGAGCGGGGTTCATCTCCACAAATTCCTCCCAGCTGAGGCCCGTGGCATCGGCAAGCCCTCTCAGGTCGGTCCCGCCTTCAACAGCTATATGCTCCGGCTCTTGCCACTTGCTGAAATCGAGCTTGTTGAAGCCCAGGCGTTCCAGGTTGTGCATAATCCGGGCAACCGCTATGAACTTGGGAACATACTGCCGGGTTTCCTCCTTCAGGCGGGCCTTGCTGTCCAGACGGTCGTTCAGGTTGCAAAGCTCAAAGAAATCTTCCGCGCCAGTGCCGCTAAGCGCTCTGCCTATCTTGCCCTCTCCCGCGTTATAGGCGGCAATGGCCAGATACCAGTCGCCAAAATCCCCATAAAGCTTGGTCAGATAATTGGCGGCGGCTTCGGTGGCCTTGTAGGGGTCGCGGCGCTCGTCAATCCACCAGCCTCGCTCAAGGCCATAAATGTCTCCTGTTCCCGGCATGAATTGCCACATTCCGGTCGCCCCCGCACAAGACACCGCATTGGGGTTGAACCCGCTTTCCACCACCGCAAGAAACGCCACATCGGAAGGAATGCCCTTTTCCCTGAACACTCTTTCCACATATGGCAAATAACGCTCGGCGCGCAAAAGGTAGCGTTCAAAATTGGCTCTGCCCCGGTGTGTGAAATATTTGAAATGCAGCAGCACTTCCTGCTCGTCCTTCATGGAAAGGCGCTTGATGAAGTCCGATTTGTAAGACATGGCCACAAGTTCGTTGCGGCTGAGCTGCGTTCCGTCATCTGCAGGCAAATAGGGCAATGGCGCTATTTCTTCGGGGTCAAGGTCGGCCGAGAGGTCGGCGCTGCCTCCGCTGCGCCCGGCGCAACCGGAAACAAGAATCAGACAAAGAAGGCAAAAACCAAGAAAATGCCAATGCCGGCGGCCCTTGAAAAAGATCGGATGCTTCATAAATATATCAATGCCCGCAACTGGGGTATCTTGTCTACAGGTTAACTGCTTGTTGGTATGATTTCTGATTTATGCTAAGAAACCAATCGGGGTGAAAATAGCTGTTGCGGCATGTGCATTGCTTGATATAAGCTTCCCGGACAATTGAAGGATCTAGCTTGAGTTTCCGAATGAAAAATACCGTTTTTTAACGCCGCATTTTAAACCGGACACTACTAGAAAAAATTTGGCATGGCAAGCCAAAACCAACTTAAGAACCTCGCTCTTCAGGAGAAACTATGAACGCACCGGGCCATTTTGGCGTAAAAAAACATACTCCGGACAACTACATATCAGGAATCAAGGGGGTTATGGAGCTGCTTGAAAAAAGCCCGGAAGTGCTTGAACACATTTATTTGCGTAAGGACAAGCTGAGCCCTGCCCTGTCAAAAATTATGGATCTGGCCAGAAACGCCGGGCTGCGCTTCACCCTGCTTGAGCGGGCCGCGCTTGACCGCATCTGCCCTGGCAACCATCAGGGCGTTGCCGCCCGCCTTGGCCTTGTGCCCTGGGTGGGGCTGGAAACAATGCTTGAAGTGGGCCGTCATTCCCCCCTTCCGCTAATTCTGGCCCTGGATCAGGTTCAGGATCCGGGCAATGTGGGCACGCTTGCCCGCACCCTTTACGCGCTTGGCGGGGCCGGGTTCATTCTTCCAAAGCATAACAGCGCCTACCTGGGTCCGGATGCGATGCGCGCCTCCGCCGGCACGCTGCCCCTGCTTACCATCAGCCGGGTCACAAATTTGGGAGATGCTTTGGAAAAATCCGCTGCGGAAGGGTTCAACATTTACGCAGCGGAAGCTGAAGAAAAAGGCGGCA
>CAZDJL010000255.1:0-2539 GCA_964505745.1 uncultured Desulfovibrionaceae bacterium
CAACCTTTCCAGAGGGCATCAGTATGCAAAAGCCCTGCGGGCGGGTACCGTTTCGGTGAACGCCTACAGCGAGGGCGATAACTCCACCCCGTTCGGAGGCTACAAGCTGTCCGGCTTTGGAGGAAAGGACAAGGGCCGCGAATCGCACGACCAGTATTTGGAAACCAAGACGATTTTTATTAATCTGGACGAGTAGTTTTCCTGCAAAAAAACCCATATAACTATTTGTATTTTATAGATAAAAGTGTTACTCCCAAAATACGGAACTTGCTAGCGGTTCTATATATAAAAGCTTATTTCAGCGGTTTGACAAGACCCTATGAAAAGACTAGGTAGGTTATAGTTCCGTGTCTTTGAGGGAGCTGCTTCACGCACCGGGTTGCCGGATTTGTAATTTGGAGAAGATATGCGAGTTGGAGTGGGGTACAGCGAAAACCCCCATACAGTCATAGCCGCGAAAGAGGCTGTGAAAGAAGCGTTTGAACAGGCGGCGCGGTTGCATGGCGAAGCTGTTTCCGCCCCCTGCAGTATGGTGCTTATGTTTTCCACAGTTCGGCATAACGCCGAATTGCTGCGCGCCTCTGTGGCCGCCAAGGTGGGTGAGGGCGTGCCCATTATCGGCGGGGGCGCGGTGGGAGTAATTTCCAACACCCGTTTCGGCTATGCCGGCGACCAGATGATTGTGGCCCTGATTTGGCTGGAAAATACCAGCTGCTCGCTGCTGACTCAGAATAATCTGATTGACGGCGAGTTTGGGGCCGGGCTTGCCCTTGGAGAAAAACTTGTTCTTTCCGGCGCTGCTCCCGATTCTCCCGTGCTTCTTTTTTACGACGCCATTGACGAAACCAGGGAGAAAGCCCGTTTGGCCATGGCTACTCCTCTTCTTGAGGGCATGGAGAAAAGCCTGGGCTTTTTGCCCAACCTGATTGGCGCCGGCTTGATGAGCGATTATATACTTTCCCCTTACAGCCAATGGACCGGCAACGGTATTTCACAGCACAGCGCGCTGGCCATGCTGTTTTCAGGAGAGGCCAGCCTGAACAGCACAATTATGCACGGCTGCGAACCAGCTACGGGCTACTATACCGTAACCAGGTCGGACGCCCAGACCATTCTGGAAATAAATAACGAACCGGCGCTTCCATTTATAAAAAAATTGCTGAAGAATGAAATTCCGGCTGAAAATCTTCCGTTCAACCTCATTTTTGGCGTAAACCGGGGAGAGCGCTGGGATGATTTTGAGGAAGAAAAGTACGCCAGCCGCCTTTGCCTTGATATTGATTACGAGCGCAACGGAATAGTCATGTTTGAGCCGGATATGGTGGCTGGAACTGAATTTCAGGTAATGTACCGCAGCCTTTTTCTGGACTATATGCGCCCGCGGATAGAGGCCTTGTTCAAACAAATTGAGGGCCGCCGGCCCGCATTGGCGCTTTATATCGATTGCGCGGGGCGAGCGGCCGGGTTTGCGGGAATGGACCTTGAGGACGCGCTGGTGGTGCAGGAGTGCGTGCCTGCCAGTGTTCCTTTGCTTGGTTTGTATACGGGGGTGGAAATAGGCCAGGTGAAAGGAAAGCCCCAGGGCCTTGATTGGACAGGTGTTTTTTGTTTGTTTAGTGTGCCGTATGAAAGATAGGAATCAAAAAGGAATTCACGGGGCCGGATATTTGGAAACCCGCAAGTCGGCTGCGGGCGCAGACCTTGACCTTGAGCTGCGCGAATTGCGCGCGGAGGTAAGCTATCTGCGTGAGCGGGCCGAGGTTACGCTTGCCCGGATGCTGAAACTTGAGGCGGGCGCAATGCACAGGCGGCAGGAGCTTGGGCAGAAACGGCGGGGATTTGCCCTGATGGCCGAACTGGCTGTGACCATGGGCAAGGATTCGGACTTTGACAGGGTTTTTGTCGATGTTGCCCGCAGAATCAATTCCGTTCTTTATATGCAGCGGACTGCGGTGCTTATGGCCGATGAAAGAGGCCGGTTCAGGGCCACGGTTTTGCAGGGTTATACCCCGGAAGAAGAAAAGGAAATTGCAAACTCCATCATTCCGGTGGACCGGGAACTGCTGGAGAGCCTGAGCCCTGTGATGGTTACCGGGAAAGACCCGCTGGAGCGCTTGCAGGAACTCAGAAAAAGCCTGCTTTTGCCTTATTTCATTGCAGCGCCTGTGGTTTTGCATAATGAGAGCGTGGGTATTTTCGTTACCGGGCGGCTTGTTGAACAGCATCCGTATATGCCGCCGCTTGCCGTTAACGACATGGAAACAGTGCAGGCGGTAAGCGCCTATCTGGCGGCTATGCTGGCCGGGCAGCGGATGGTTGAGGCGGAGGAAAGAACCAAAATAATGCTGGACGCCACTCCGTTGTCTTGTTTTCTTTGGGATGAAAACCTGAATATTATAGACTGCAATGCCGAAGTGTACCGTTTGTTCAATCTTCCCGGTAAAAAAGAATTTTTTGAGCATTTTTATGACCTCATGCCGGCATATCAGCCGGACGGAAAGCATTCCAGAACGGAAGTGGGCAGAAAGCTGCGGCAGGC
>CAZDJL010000256.1:0-2530 GCA_964505745.1 uncultured Desulfovibrionaceae bacterium
TCACTCTCGCCGTTAAGCGCCGGAGCAAGCGTCTTAAAGTTAATCTGCTCTAAAGGGCAAATGCGGAGTGACCGGCAAAATCAAACTTGCCGGATTTTTAACAAACACCACTGCTACTTTCCCCTGCCGGAACCGTAATTTTTTTAAATAAAACCTTAGCAGTCACTTTTTCTACAAACAGTAAAACAACATCCGCCCCTGAAAACAAGATATTAACACTCCGCCCAATGCGGCTTCCACAGACCAGAGCCGGCGGCAAAACAGGCGAAGAAGATGCAAACCGCACAACAGAAACCAGGAACTTTCAGGATTACCGCCCAAGACGGCAAGGCCCGCTGCGGCGAGCTTCACACGGCCCACGGGGTTGTCCGCACGCCAATCTTTATGCCGGTGGGCACGGTAGGGTCGGTCAAAGCGATTGCACCGGACGACCTCGCCAGCATCGGCGCAGAAATCATTCTGGGCAACACCTACCACCTCTATCTGCGCCCTGGGGATGAAGTTGTGGCGAAGCTCGGCGGCCTGCACAATTTCAACCAGTGGCACGGGCCCGTTCTTACCGACAGCGGCGGCTTTCAGGTTTTCAGCCTGAACGACCTCCGCCGCATCTCCGAAGAAGGGGTTGAGTTCCGTTCGCACATCGACGGCTCAAAACACTTTTTCACCCCGGAAAATGTGCTGGATATCCAGAAAAACCTGAATTCCGACATTATGATGGTGCTTGACGAATGCGTTGCCTATGGCGCAAGCCGCGAATACACCCAGAAATCGCTGGAGCTGACCACCCGCTGGGCGCAACGCTCCCGCGCCGCCTACCCGGCAGGAAAAGGGCCGCACCTTCTATTCGGAATAGCCCAGGGGGGATTTTATAAAGATTTGCGCGAGGAGTCCGTTCGCCAAATTACCGGCATAGGCTTTGACGGTTACGCGCTGGGCGGCCTGTCCGTGGGAGAATCGAAAGCCGAGCTGACTGAATTTGTATATTTTTCCACCCCCCTGCTTCCAGAAGGCAAACCCCGCTATCTTATGGGCGTGGGCACTCCCTTCGACATCATTAACGGAATAGCCGCCGGACTTGATATGTTCGACTGCGTGCTGCCCACCCGCAACGCGCGCAACGGAACCCTCTACACCTCGCAGGGGAAAATAAACATTAAGCGCAAGGAATACGCGGAAGACGGATCCCCGCTTGATCCAAACTGTTCCTGCTACACCTGCCGCACCTTTTCCAAGGCCTATCTGCGCCATCTTTACACCGCCGGAGAATTGCTGGCGTTCCGCCTCAATTCTTTGCACAACCTCACCTATTTTCTCGATCTGGTGCGCGGGGCGCGCGAAGCAATCAAGGAAGGCCGTTTTACCGCGTACAAAAACAGCATTGAAGCGCACTATCAGGACGAATTGGAGCAGGCCCAGAATCTTGCCGGCGTCATCTGAAGCGCCGCGGGGAACCGCCTAAACAAGAAACAGCACAGCCGGAAGCGACAGAAGCGAACAGGCCAGCCACAGCACAACCCCAAGAACCAGGGGCTGCCAGCCAACAGCCCTGACCGCGCTCAGGCTGAGTGTTGAACCAATCAAAAACAGACACAAAGACAAGGATGCTTTTGACGCCTGAACAATCGCCTTAACCACTCCTTCCGGCAAATCAAAAAAACTGTTGGCCAGCATGGCCAGCACAAACCCCAGAATAAATAGCGGCAATTTAATTTTACCCTCCCCGCCTTTGAACAGCAGCACTGAAACAAAGGTCAAGGGAATAATCCACAGCGCGCGGGCCAGCTTTACCGTTGTGGCTATGTCCAGAGCGCCCTGGCCATAGGCCGAGGCAGCCCCCACCACAGAGCTGGTATCATGAATGGCAATGGCGCTCCACACTCCGAAGTGGTACTGGTCCATGCCAAGCACATGCCCTATCACGGGAAAAACAAGCAGGGCAAGAGCGTTAAGCATAAACACCACCCCCAGGGCAACCGACATCTCCTGCGCGCTGGCCCGCACCGCCGGGCCAATGGCGGCTATGGCGCTGCCTCCGCAAATGGCAGTGCCCGAGGCTACAAGATACGCCAGCCGCCTGGGCATGCCGAGCAAACGCCCCGCCAAAGCCCCAAGAAGCATGATTAAAACAATGGATGCAAGGGTGAGCCAGAATCCGTCCTTTCCGGCTTTCAGGGCCGTGTGCACGTTTATGCCGAAACCAAGCCCGATCACCGCCGCTTTAAGCAGAAAGGAAGAGCCCCTTGCGCTTTGCTCCGGGAGAGGGTTTCCCCAAACATGGGCGAACACGCAGCCGAAAATAAGCGCAACAGGGGCGTTCATCCAGGGGCCAAGGGTCAAAAGGCACGCCGCAACAAACAGCGCACGTGGCATATATGCTTTCAGATTCACAAAAGACCAACACTGTGCCGCGCAAAAAAGCGCACCCGGCCTGAGTGCGCTTTTACGGCAATATCTTGTTTATTGGGCGACATCCCCGTCAATCACCACGGTTTTGGGGTCAACGCTGTTGCCATACACAGGTTTCAGGGTA
>CAZDJL010000257.1:0-2517 GCA_964505745.1 uncultured Desulfovibrionaceae bacterium
CACGAATCGTGCCTGAAGCGCATCAGCTTCTGCGGCGCGATTCCCCGGCAGGCCATAAACAATACGTCTGCGCTTTGCGCATATGATATTTTTTTCGCCTGCTCCAACGTATATGGGGTTTCAAGCACAATCGGGCCGCCATCTCCAAGCGTGAGATAGGTGGGATAAAAGCTCCCCCCGGCATTGTCCGTTCCGGAAAAGGTGAAAAACATCGACTTGCCGGCAGGGTGCAGCGTCAGCTCGTGCGCCCCGGCAGCGTAAAAAGTGGACGGCAAAAGGTCTGAACCGCCTTTGGTCGTTCCCACCTGCAATCTTACGGAACCGCTCACAACCTCCACACGTATCGGGTGAGCGGCGCCGGGTTCCTCCACATGAACTTCGTTCATCAATGTTTCAATGACCTGAGGAACAATTTTGCCGAACAGGTTGACGTTAACGGCGGATGAACTGGAAATGGAAGCGTTGGAATCAGAACCGGCATTCGCCCATCCGGAACTCCAGGCAACGCCAGTCTCTGTTATAACTCCTGTTAATCCGATAAAGCCAAAACCGGTGACCCTTGAAGTGCCGGAAGAGTATAGTGTTACTGTGATTTTCGCACCGCGCGGGTAAGACTGTTCGCTGGCGGACAAAAATCCCCAGGACAAATCCCTTGTCCCTGCGCTTATTGTCTGGTCTATCGTCTTGATGACGCTGCCGCCAATAGCATACATTTTCGCCACAACCCGAATGTTCGCGCCCGTGAACGTGATGCGCATTCTAGACTCCGGCTTTGGAAGAAGCGCCCCTATGGTCCGGAATTCCCCATCGCCCACTCTTTCTGCAGCCGTATATACCCCGGTGCTTTCCGCCCTGGCCCAGTAAACTTCCTGCGGGCGAATCCTGACCTGGAACAGTCCCTCATTAGGCCCGCTCTGAGGAGTATCCACGGGCAAGCTCTTTTCATTTTTCCACTGTGAGTCCTGCCAGCCGCCATGTTCGCTTGTTTGCAGCAGCCCGGCCCGGGTGTAAATTCTCAGCTCATAGTCGGTGAATGCCAGCACATAGCTTTGCTCGTTGTTGAAAATAAAGGGCAAAAGATGGGCGTCCCCGGGAAGCTCCGCCACATATTCAAAGCCGGGCCGCTTGCTTGCCCCGCCCTGGGGGTGCACCAGCATGTTGGTCAGGGTCTTGCAACCGGACTGATATTTGCCCAGGTCAACCCTTCCCAGAAGTGAAGGAGAAAGTTCGCCGGCCGTGAATGAACTTTGATAGCCGCGCATGGTTATCTTGCCTCCAGCCAGGGAGATTCTGGCGCAAGCGGGGTCTGCTGGTTCAGGTCTATGGCTATGGCTTCATGCAGGGTGGTGAGATATTGCTCTCCCATCCGCTGCTGCAGGCGGGCGTCGTTCTGCAGGGATATGGCAAGCTCTGCCGCAAGGCCCCATACTATGGTGTTGGTGAAGTAGGGCGGCCATGCGTCCGGGTTTTCTTCTTTGCCTATGTAGCGCAGCACTGCATCAGGCACGTCGGTCAGGATGTTCTGCCCGCGCAGAATGCAGAGCGGGCGCAGGCCCAAGCTGCCGCTTCCCTCCACCTGGATTGCTTTTATGTAGCCGGAAGGCAGGGCATAGGTGTAAAGCCCTCCCTGATTCTCTGTTTTTTGCGCCAGCGGAACTGTGCGGGTGGCAAAGCCCCAGTTATGCGCGCATAAAGTGGAGTGCAGCACCAGCGGATACGTCCGGTTGCACAGGCTGGTTGTTCCGCCGTCTTCATAGGGCGAATTGATGGTTTCAATCTGGTTTCCGCCCAGGCGGGCGAGAGCCATGTTGTATATTTTGACCTGGGATAACATGCTGTCTCCTTATTTCGCCTTTTTGCAGGAGCTTGAGGCGGCAGGGGTGATGAATGCCGGGGAAAGAGGCGTTTTAAGGGCTTTGCGCCAAAAGCCGCTTCCCCCGGCTTGTTAAGGAAGGCGCCCCGCTATATGGGGCTTTTGGCCATCAGGGCAGGGCCCCTGGCCGGAAGGTCAGTGTGGGTCAGGCGTCGGCTACAAGGCCTGAAATGATGCTGCCGTTGCTGATTGTGCCGGTTACGTTGTAGTTCAGGCGCAGATAGCGCTGTGCGTTTTGGGGAATGGAGCAGGCCACGGCTTTGCCGTTGGTGGTCAGGGTGGGGTTATCCAGCGGGAAAATGGCTATGGTTTTCACATTGCTGCCGAAGGAAGCGTTCTCGCAGGTTTGCACTTCCACCTGCATGGAGCCGGTGCCGGAATAACCGTTGACCAGCACCACCAGCCAGGGCGGAGTAGTGGCCTTGTGCGCGCCGGGGCCGCTGTCTATCACAAAGGAACTGGCGGCGGTGGCGGTGATGGCCTGTTTGTCGGAAAACATGTTATGTCTGTCAAATATCATTGATATCTCCTTTTTTTATGGCTTTAGAGCATTTTAACTTTGAAAAGGTTGAAATGCTCTGACAGTGCGAAGCACTGTCCGCTGCGTAGGCGTAGGCGAGATTCACTCTCGCCGTTAAGCGCCG
>CAZDJL010000258.1:0-2507 GCA_964505745.1 uncultured Desulfovibrionaceae bacterium
CATTGGGTTGCTGGGCCTTCTGTTTGGCATGCTTGGGCAGAACATACTCCACTACTTGCTTGTGGCTTACGATATTTATTTTTGCGGAGTGGTTGTTCCTGTGTTTATCGCTTTGCTGCTTAGCGACACAAAATACAGGATTGAGCCCAGGTGCGCGTGCGCGGCGATTGTTGTGGGAGGTGCTTGCGGCGCGGTGTCCGGGGTGGGAGGAATTCAGGCCATGAGCTATGTGGGAATGAGCTCTGCCGCCCTGCTTTGTTTTTTGGGGCTTTTTCTCAACAAACGTAAAAAATTTGCCTTGAAGGGTGAAGAAGTTATTTGAATTCCGGGTCGGTGGGTTCCCGCACCGGCCTGCGCACGGCTATGTATGAGCCCGCAAAGCCCATTATGGTTGGAATGGCCACCAGGATGATGATTTGCAGGTTGGGCAGAAACTGGAGATGGGTGACCAGCGGCGGGAGATACAGGCCTTTAAGCTGCCAATGCACCAGGCTCAGCATGCCGAGCCCCAGAAGGCCGCCCAGAAAACCCAGGGTTGAGCCGCTGCTTAGAAGCGGCAGGCGAATGTACCAGTTCTCTGCGCCAATCAACTGAAGAATTTCAATTTCCGTTGCCCGCGCAATCAGGGTCAGCCGGATGGTGTTGCCAACCACCAGGGCCAGCACTCCGGCCAAAAGGCATATGGTGGGCAGCATGATCTGTCTGCTTACAGAACGCCAGACCTTGGCCAGCTCTTCCCGGAGAGGGTTCGCCACCACCCGTTCCACGCCGGACATTGATTGAAGGTATTTGACCGTTTCCGCTATCCACGGCTCATAGTTTTCGTCGCGGGGCTGGAAGTTCAGCACGGCAGTGCCCGGCAGGGGGCTTTTGCCCTTAAGAAAGGAAACGTCCACTCCCGCGCTTTTTCCAAGCCGGTTGGACAGGGCGGCAAGCGCGTCGTCCGGGGTGTATGTGCTCCAGCTGACCAGCCCGGGCAGGTGGGCCAGCTCTTCCCATTGGGCGCGCATGGTTTTAACGTCCACATCTTTGCTCCAGTAAACCTGGATGACCACCTCGCCCCGGCTGGATGAAAGCTCGTTGTCCAAAGTGTTCAAAACCATCAGGAACATGCCGGACAGAAATACAACCAGGGTTACGGCGCCCAGGGCGAAAAACTGCGACCAGAAATTCCGGTGCATGTCTCTCAGCCCCTGCATGATCAATCTGAACCAGATTTTTATCATAACTTCACCGCTGCAGCGCGTCTCCGCCTTCCCAGTCCAGCGGGGAGTCGGCTCCCCTGAAAATTACCGCATCATGCCAGTTGGCCCAGGTAATCATGCCGTCCTCAATGCGCATCATTTTCGCCGAGGGGTTGCGGGCCGCAATGTCCTTGCTGTGTGTGGCCAGAATGACCGTGGTTCCATGCGCGTGAAACTGCATGAACAGGTCCATCAGCCGGTGCGAGAGGTCCGGGTCCAGGTTTCCTGTAGGTTCATCGGCCAGCAATACCTGCGGGTTGACCACAACCGCCCTGGAAACGGCAACCCTTTGCTGCTCGCCGCCCGAAAGGCTTCCGCAAGCAATACTCATGCGGCTTTCAAGGCCAAGCCCCCTGCACACCGCGCGCACCCTGCGTTCAATGGTGTGGCGGGGAAGACCCCTGACCTCCAGCGGCAATGCCACATTCTCGTAAACGGTGCGGTCCGGCAGTATTTTGAAGTCCTGAAATACCACGCTCACCTGCCTGCGCAGCAGGGGGATGGTTGAGTAGTCAAGCGTGTTTAAATTGAAGCCAGCCAGCTCAATTTGGCCCCGCTGCACGGGCAGGGCGGCGTAAAGCAGCTTGAGAAGGGTTGTTTTGCCCGCCCCGGACGGACCCGACAAAAACAGGAAATCTCCTTTGTTCAGAGAAAACGAAATGTTTTTCAGGGTCCAGTGACGGCCGAAATTATGCGATAAATGGCGGACTGACAGCATCTTCTTTTGTTCAAGGAGAAGCAGGCGGTATGCCTGGCGTTCTCTCCCGGTGTTTAATGTGCTTTGTTTGTAACCTTTTGCCGGAGATCACGCAAGGCGCGGCGTCATCCCTTCCGGTTTTAACCTGTTATCCGCATTTTGAGTATGCGCAGCTGGGGCAAAGGTGGCAGCCTTCCTGAAACACCAGCTCGCTTCCGCAGTCGGGGCAAATTTGCTTGCCCAGGCTGTTTCCCCCTGAAATGGGAGCTTGATTGGAAAGATAGCGGTTTTCCAGAATCCAGGCAATGGCGTCGGGAATGGAAAGCAGCAGTCCTTTCTTTTGAAACACCGGGTGTTCTCCGCCAATTCCCTTTATTTGTTTCACTATTTCCGACACTTCAATGCCGGAGCGAAGCGCCAGCGACACAAGGCGGCCAATGGCTTCGGCCTTGGCCGTGATTGAATGGCCGGATTTTCCTATTGTCACAAACAGCTCGAAGGGGCGCCCGTCCACTTCGTTTATGGTCACGTACATGGTGCCAAGCCCGGTCTGCACTTTTTGGGTG
>CAZDJL010000259.1:0-2493 GCA_964505745.1 uncultured Desulfovibrionaceae bacterium
AGTAATCCGGCGGACATTGCAGGAATCGCCGCGGATACAACTCGCCCGGCAACATACATGCCGCCCCAAAAAAAGGAAGTGGCGACCTGCTTAATGTAAATTGTCCTTAACGCCTTGCCCTGCATGCTGATACCCCTGCAAAAATTTTATCCGGCACAAGCGCTGAATATACAACTTTCCTTTTTTTTGGCAATGTTTCACGCCTTGCGCCAACAGGCAATTTTTCTTGAAATGTCGCTGGGCTTACACATGATAAAAGCTTTTCCCCTTGCCCTTGAAAGAAATATTCGTTATGGATATTTCTCGTGAACAGGGCATTGGGCCCAAGTGCGATTACTTCCTCGCTTGTGGAAAAAATCACTTGCTTAAAAGCAGGATTTGACCACCCCAAAAACGTAAAGGATTCTTAAATGAACAACTGGCCAAAAAGCAACGATGTTCTTGCCACTACCAACCGTGGCATCGCCGCAGAGTCAGGCCTGTGCACTCTGTGCAGAGCGGACTGTGCTGGCAAGTGCGAAACATGGCTTTCCTGCCTGAAAGGCCGCGAAACCCTGTACCCCAGGGACTTCGGCAGAATCACAGCGGGCAGCAACAACATCACGCATGTTGGTGTTTCGTATAACTCCCTGAGAATTCAGGGCTACAGCTACGGCGCTCCGAAGGATGATGAAAAGGCCCAGAAGGGCGACATCATGTTTGGCGACGTTTCTCTGGAAACATCTTTTGGCTCAGAATTAAAAACCAAGTGCCGTTACCCGCTAATGACCGGAGCGCTTGGCTCAACCTTTATCGCCGCCAAATACTGGGATTCCTTTGCGGCAGGCTGCGCCCTTTGCGGCGTGCCGATTGTTATTGGCGAGAACGTGGTCGGAGTTGACCGCAAGAGCGTGCTGGAAGGCGGACGCATCACCAGCGCCCCCGAACTTGAACGCCGCATAGACACCTATCTGCGTTACTACGACGGCTACGGCGCAATGATCGTCCAGCTCAACGTTGAAGACAGCCGCAACGGCGTGGCCCAATATGTAATCGACAAATATGGCGACCAGATTATTATTGAACTCAAGTGGGGCCAGGGGGCCAAATGCATTGGCGGCGAAATTGAGGTAAAAGACCTGGAGTATGCCCAATTCCTGCAAAAACGCGGCTACTTTGTAGACCCCGACCCGTCTCTTCCCGAAGTGCAGGAAGCATTCAGGCAGGGAGCTATTCACGGCTTCGCCCGTCACAGCCGCCTCGGCTACACCAACCTGAATTCACCGGAAGAGGTTTATGAAACCTTCGTACAATCAGCCAAGGAGCTTCGCGCTCTCGGTTACAAGCGAATCTCCCTGAAAACCGGGGCTTACGGCATGGACGCCCTGGCTATGTCCCTGCGTGTCGCCTCCGACTGCGGCCTTGACCTGCTTACCATAGACGGCGCAGGCGGCGGAACCGGAATGAGCCCGTGGGACATGATGCAAACCTGGGGTGTTCCAAACATCCTCCTGCATGCCAAAACCCACGAGTACGCATCCATTCTCGCGGCCAGCGGCAAACGTGTGCCCGACCTCTCCCTTGGGGGCGGCCTGGCCCAGCCCAGCCAGATATTCAAGGCCCTCGCCCTTTGCGCACCCTACACCAAGCTTGTGTGCATGGGCCGCGCAATGATGATTCCCGGCTTCCTCGGAGCCAACATCGAAGGCGTGTTCAAGCCTGAAAAACGCGCGGAACTGAATGGCAACTGGTCCGATCTGCCCAAAACGGTTTCCGAAATCGGCAATTCTCCGGAGGAAATCTTCGCAGGATATCAGGCGGTTCAGGCCAAGGTGGGCGCAGCGGAAATGAAGAATATTCCTTTCGGCGCAATTGCCATGTGGACGATGCTCGACAAACTGGGCGGCGGCTTGCAGCAGCTTATGGCTGGCGCCCGCCGCTTTGCCGTTGACCAGATCTCCCGTGAAGACATCGTTTCCGGAAACCGCGAAACCGAACGCGAAACTGGAATTCCGTTCATTTGCGATGTTCAGGACGAAAACGCCAAGCGTATTCTCAGAGGCTAAACTCCCCCGTTTACAAACCAACCGCCCCCTGCCCGCATTTGCGGGCAGGGGGTTTTTATTTGCACTTCCAAAATCCGCATCGCCTCTTTTTTTTCGTTTCATTCAGGAGTATATAAAGAGAAAGCGCAAAATGAACATGCGCCAGGAGGATTTATGAATTCCAAAGCCACCCCGCAGTCAAGACTGGATCTGCTTGTAAAACTGATTGAAATTCCCAGCGTAACCGAATCGCCCGAAGAAGATTTGGCCGCGCAATTCATATATGCCCATCTGGCCGGATTGCCTTATTTCAAAGACAATCCGGGCCATATAAAGCTTTACCCCACGCCGCTGGAGCGCGACGCCCGCCCCCTGCACACTGTTTACGCCAGGGTTATGGCGGCGAAGCCCACCAGCCACACCCTCATTCTGGTGGGCAACTTTGATGTGGTTGAAGTTTCCATGTATG
>CAZDJL010000260.1:0-2492 GCA_964505745.1 uncultured Desulfovibrionaceae bacterium
TGTGCATAATTGCGGCTGCATATTACTTTGGCCGCAGGGTTTATACGGCGGTCAGCAAGGGCAAATGCGGCTGTTGCGATGGCGGCTGCGGCGATGGCAAAAAAAACTCCTGCGGCTGCACTCCTAACGATGCCGAGGCGCAACGTCTTGAAAGCAAAAGACTGAAATTTGACCCCAAAAAATAGAGAGCAAAGCCAAGGCTTCCGACCCCGCATGCCCCCTCCTCCGGTTCGTCATGTTGGCAGAGTGCGAACCGGCTCAGCCCCGGCCCTGGCCTGTACCATGTGCCGGGGCTTTTTTCATGCTGCCCAATGAGACCGCAAAAAGTCACCACCTCATCGGCCAGGGGCGCTACTGCGCGAACCCCTCCTGCTCCAATGTTTTGCGGCCTTTCAGCGTCAGGGCTATACAGGCAGCAACAAAGGGCAGGCAGATCAGCATATTGATGGCAAGGGCAAGACCTGCATACTGGATGACAAGCCCGACAAGGCCAACGCCAAGTCCACCAATGCCGATGCCAAATCCCAGTGAAAATCCTGATGCCATTGCGGCCTGCCGGAAAAGCAGCTCTTGCGCCAGCACCACAATGGGCGAGAAGGACGAAAGAAGCGTCGCCCCGGCCAGGGCAAACACTACAGGTTGCAGGCCTGCGCCAACATGCAGAAAGAGGTAGAAAAAAATGGGAGAGAGGGCCAGGGACAAGAAAATAACAATGGTTTTACCGAACCTGTCTGAAAGATAACCACCCGCGATGCCGCCTGCTGCGCCAGAAAGCAGCAGAATGAACAGCAAGTGGGAGCAGACGGACAAGCTCATGCCCTGCTGTTGCAGGTACAGAGGAAGAAAGGCCACAAGGCCGGAATAGGTCAGCGTGCGGACGGCAATAATCAGCACCAGCTTGCTCAGCTCTTTCCAGGCGGGGCGCAGGGCCTCCATCATCGGCACTGTTTCTGCCTGCGATCTTGCGGGCGTTTTCTGAGCCTTGAAGGCCAATAATACCGTAACAATAATGCCCGGCACCACAAAGTAGGGCGTGACGCTCAGGCCAA
Organism: uncultured Desulfovibrionaceae bacterium; assembly: GCA_964505745.1. GTDB lineage: Bacteria > Desulfobacterota > Desulfovibrionia > Desulfovibrionales > Desulfovibrionaceae > RGIG1962. Next base: position 1,050 of record CAZDJL010000260.1, read on the forward strand.
ACCGTTCCACCAGCGGGATGACAAACAGGGGCGTCAGCGCCCAGCCAAGATTCCCCGAAGCCCCAAAAACAGCCTGATACATTCCCTTTTTCTGCCCGCTCGCAGCGCTAACCATAGCCGATGCCTGCGGATGAAAAGCCGCAGCTCCAAGACCGGAAAGGGCCGCAAGCGCAATCAGCATGGTGGAGCTGTGGGTCAGACCTATGCAGCTCAGCAGTATCGCCAGCCAGGCCGTGCCCACATATATCATCCAGCTCTGGTTTTTTCTGTCCACCATATAGCCAATAAGCGGCTGAGAAAGCGATGAGGTAATGGTAAAGGCGGAAATGGCAAACGAAACCTCTCCAATACCAAAACCAGCCGCAATGAGAAATGGCGTAAGTATAGGAATAATATTCATATACCAGTCATTCAGCATATGCGCGAACGATATGGAATACACAACGTCTTTTTTGACTGTTGCTGAATTCATTATAATATTCTCCATTATTCATCTTTCTCGCAATTTGTGTAAATCTGTTCATAGCCGCGTTCAACAAATGCGTTAATATCCATGAGGAAACGCAGTATAATTGCCTGCTCGTCTTCATCATATTTATTTACGATGCAGACTTTTTCGCCAAATGTTCTGTCATGGTTGATTTTATGGGCTTCAAATATTTTTTTTCCGCCTTCTGCAACCCTGAAATAGATATTTTTGTTGTTTTCCGGCTCCTGATAACTTTCGATAAAATTTTTTTTCAGCAGTTTTTTGCATATCTTGCTTATGGCCCCACGCGTCATGCCCATTTCGTTAGAAACCTTTGTCACATTGGCATGATCAAGAGTTCCTATCCAATGGATGCAATGAACCTCCGTGAGGTTCAGGTCATCAAAAAAGTCTTCTCTCCCATGCCTGAAGGCGTCGGCATGTTCAGAAATTTTGATGAGCTCGGCTACAATCCTGTGTGGCTGATTCATGGCGCTCCTTTTTGTTGACATGGAAACAATCTTGAAAAATTGTTTCCATGTCAACAAAAAAAATCGCACGAGCACACGGACCGGCTATTCAGTCACTCTCAGGATGGCTGACATAAAAAAGGCGCATCCGGTAAACCGGATGCGCCCGACAAGCCGCCATGCAACATGGCTACGGCAGTCTGACTGTTTGTTTTATCTTAGGATGTTATTCCCGTCTGCGCTTGAGCCTGTCCAGCCTCTCCTGCATGAGGAAGCGCCCGGTGACGGAATTGGGGTCGGCAACAATGGCCTCGGGCGTTCCGGCAGAGACTATTTGCCCGCCGTTTTCGCCGCCGCCGGGACCCATATCCAGCACATGGTCGGATGCCAGAATCATGTCTGTATTGTGCTCGATAACCACCACGCTGGCTCCCCTGTCCACCAGCGCATGCAGCACCTTGATGAGCTTGCCCACCTCGTGCATGTGCAGGCCCGTGGTCGGCT
>CAZDJL010000261.1:0-2491 GCA_964505745.1 uncultured Desulfovibrionaceae bacterium
CTAAAATGAATTTGCTGCTTTCTTGGGGTTCTGGTTGGGGGGTGATGGCGTGTGTATTATAATTATGGCGCTATAAACGAAAAACGGGAAACGGGTTCTAAACCCGTTTCCCGCTGCGGAATATTTTAAAGTTTTTTAGGCTTGCGCGTCCAGCCATGCCTGGGCTTCCCCGAAGTTCAGCGTGCCCTCATAAATGGCGCGGCCGGTAATTACCCCGGCAAGGCCTTTTTCTCTCAAGGGGTAAAGGGCTTTTACGTCATCAATACGGGTCACGCCGCCAGCCGCGATTATGGGAAGCTCGCTTGCTTCGCACACGCTGGTTATGCCCGGAATATTCACTCCCTGCTGCATGCCGTCCAGCGAAATATCGGTGAAAATAACAAATGCCGCTCCCGCCTTTGTAAGTTCGGGAAGAACGGATTCAATTCTTGTTCCCGTGTCTTTCACCCAGCCCCTGGTTTTTATGCGGCCGCCGTCCGTGTCGAGCGATACACCCACCCTGCCAGGGAAGGCCGAACACATCCGGCTGAAAGTTTCAGGTTCCTCAAGCGCAACCGTGCCAATTATCAGGCGGGTGACTCCGGCGTCGAGATAGGCTTTGGCCGTGTCCAGGGAACGCACGCCGCCTCCCAACTGCACCGGAATGGCAATTCGCGAACAGATGTTCTTCACAACTTCCAGATTGACCGGTTTGCCGTCAAATGAGCCGTCCAGGTCAATAACGTGCAGCCAGCGGGCGCCTTCCGCTTCCCAATGCCTGGCCATCTCCACCGGGTCGCCATAGCAGGTTTCCTGGTCGGCCAGGCCCTGGCGCAGGCGCACGCACTTGGCGCCTTTAATGTCAACTGCGGGAAATAAAATCATAGACCGAGCTCCTCCACGGCCTGACGCATGCCTTCAGAAGCCAGGGTCTGTGCATCCACCCATTTCCCGCCACGCTTCACAAACTTGTTGATGTTCAAGAGATTGTCCGTCAGGTGCTGCTGGGTTTCTTCAAAGTGATAGCGCCCTGCAAGCTGCTGGCGTTTGACGTCTATGAGGTAAAAGTCCATTGTCACCGAGGCCGGTGTTTCAGCGCCTATGCCGGAGCCTTCAAGCTCGCGCCATTCCGTGACCTGGGGCACCAGAATCATGTCGGCGTCAAGGCAGGCTCCAACCTGAACCCAGTAGTCGAGCGCGGTTTTTTCCTTTTTGCTTATTTTTGCGGTTTTAACCTGGCAGCTGTATGAGGAGGCTATATTAATGAATTTCCGGTCGGATGACTGGGTGAGCGTTTTCTGCATATTTTTATCCAGCTCAAGGAGAACCTTGTTGCCAACAAAAGGCTGCTCTGAGAACATGATTCCGGCAAGCAGGTCGTCCATGCTTCTGGGCTGGGTGAACCGGGCTACTGCTATTGAAACTTCCGGCAAAGGCGTGGGAGACGCTTTCTTGGGTTTAGAACAGCCCGGGCCAAAACAGAAAACAAGAATCAAGGCGGCGGCGAGTAGAATTTTACGCATCAGTCCAAGCTCCCTTTTGTGCTTAATATTGATTTGCCGGTAATTTGCGTGGCGGCCTTGAGGGCTAGCCCCAGGCTTTTACAGGCGGATTCCAGCAGGTGGTGGCCGTTTAGGCCGTAGCGGTATTCAATATGCAGATTCATGTGGGCCGAAGTGGAAAAAGCCCTGAAAAATTCCCTCCACACGTCCGATTCTTCGCCCCCGAGCATTGGCGGCAAAAGATCCGCCCCCCGGTATACCAGATAGGGGCGGCCGGAAATGTCAATATTCACTTCGGCAAGGGCTTCGTCCATGGGAACTTTGGCCCCGCCAACGCGGGCTATGCCCTTGCGGTCTCCAAGCGCTTCCAGGAAGGCCTTGCCCAGGCAGAAGCCGGAGTCTTCAAGGCTATGGTGAGAGTCGATATGCAAATCGCCTTTGCAGGTCAGGGTAAGATTAAACCCTGCCCAAAACGCGATCAAATTGAGCATGTGGTCGGCCATTCCGTAGCCGGTGCTGACAGATATCCGGGGTCCGGTCTCCGGGGCCGGGTCAAGGCCGATTATTACTTCAATTTGTGTTTCAGAAGTGTTGCGCGTGATTTTTCCCTGGCGCATGTACGACTCCTTGGCAAGCGTGATAGGAAAACTGTTTACACAGGAATAGCAGCCTATCCGTTTTCAGAAAAAAAGAAAAGCCTTTCCGTGACAAATAAGTCCTATTCGCTGCTTGGCGGTGTTTTGAAAACGCATTTTGAGGCAAGTATGCCAAGCTCATAAAGCCCAATCAGAGGCAGGGCCATCAGTGTCTGGGAAACCGGATCCGGCGGGGTGAACACGGCCCCTATGATGAACGCCCCCACAATGGCGTGCCTTCTTTTATTGACGAGCGCCTCGGGGGTTACAACCCCCAGTTTGACAAGAAAGAAAATGCCCAACGGCAGCTGGAATGCAAAACCAAAGGCTATGAGGGTGGTTAATGCGAGGCTCAGGTAAAAGCGCAGGGACGGT